>JBDNIR010000383.1:0-11781 GCA_041688195.1 Marinobacter sp. | reverse complement strand
GATGGAGGCCATGGCAGTCGGCATTCCGGTGGTTGCGTATGATATCCCTGGTGTTGACCAGCTTGTGGAACATGGCAAAACCGGATTGCTCGCATCGTTTGGCGACAAGACCGCTCTGATAGCGTGTTGCAAGCAGGTTCTTGACGATCCTGAACTTGCGGATACCCTCAGCCGCAATGCCCGGGAAATGGTCAACGAGCGCTATTCAGCCGCCCGTATGGCAAACGAGTATGAGGCTCTGTTCCGAAAGCTGACAGGCAAAACACATACCGCCGCTTCGAAAACAAGCGAGGCCGTTTAATGTGTGGACTGGCCGGCTTTCTGCGCACTGCTTCAACTCCTGACCGGGATACCCACCAGCGCTGGCTTGAGACCATGGGGCAGGCGATAATCCATCGCGGGCCCGATGCTGGCTCAACGTGGCTTGACGACGCAGTCGGGCTTGTACACCGCAGACTGAGCATTCTTGATCTCAGTGATGCGGGAACCCAGCCCATGGTATCTGCTTCCGGGCGCTACGTGATTGCCTATAACGGTGAAATCTACAACTTTCAGGAATTACGAGATGAGCTCATCAGCCAGGGCCACAGCTTCCGCACAAGAACCGATACAGAAGTTCTGCTTGCCCTCTACGAAATCCATGGCTCGACATGTCTCCAACTGCTGAATGGCATGTTCGCTCTGGCGATCTGGGATCGCACCGCCCGGAAACTGTTTTTGGCAAGGGATCGCCTTGGCAAAAAGCCGCTGTACTTTTACGAAGCCAACGGACAGTTTGCATTTGCCTCTGAGCTGAAGGCGTTAACACCGGCACCCTTCGTTAAAACCGAGTTACGTTATGACGCAATCAAAGACTTTTTTGCCTATCAGTACATACCGGATCCAAAAACCATCTACAAAAACGTCCACAAACTGGCCCCCGGCCATTGGCTAATGACAGATGGAACCCACACACACCAGGAACAGTATTGGGACGTATCTTTCGGCTCTCCTTCAAGTGCCAGCCTGGGTGAACTGGAGGACGGACTCTACAGCCTGATTGACGATGCGGTTCGCCTGCGTATGATCAGCGATGTGCCCCTTGGGGCATTCCTGAGCGGCGGAATCGATTCAAGTGCGGTAGTGGGATTAATGGCTGGCCACAGCAGCAAGCCGGTAACCACTTGCGCTATCGGATTTGATTCAAAACGGTTTGATGAAGTGCACTGGGCCAAAAAAGTTGCCGAGCAATTCAACACAGATCATCACGAGTTCACCGTAAAAAACAATGTGGCGGACAGCCTTGGCAGCATTGCGCGCTTCTTTGATGAACCCTTTGCGGATCCTTCCTTCGTCCCCACGTATTTCGTATCACAGCTGGCACGCCAGAAAGTCACCGTGGCACTGGCTGGTGACGGTGGTGATGAGAACTTTGCCGGTTATAGCAAATATTACACAGACCAGGTGGAAAACCGGTTAAGGGGCCTTTTCCCGGCCGGACTTCGTCATAACCTGTTCCCCGGGCTTGCCCGCCTCGCAGGAATGGTAAACACCGGCCCGACAAGGAAAGCCAAATCACTCCTGGGAACACTGGCTCTGGATCCGGATGAAGCCTTCTTTATCACTAACAGCTTTTTCCGCAGAGATGTGTGGAATGATCTTGTAAAGGGTGAACTGAAACGGGAAACCCGGGATTATGATCCTGCGGATATTACCCGCGCTCATTACCAGAATGCCGACACGGACGATCACCTTTCCCGCATTTTGTATACCGACATCAAAACCTATCTTCCCGGGGATATTCTGGTGAAGGTAGATCGTATGAGCATGGCGAACTCGCTGGAAACCCGTGCTCCGCTTCTTGATTACCGGGTGGTGGAATATGCCGCGCAGATACCCGCGGCCCTTAAACTTCACGGCAAAGAAAAGAAGTACATTCTGAAAAAAGCTTTTGAACGCATGCTGCCGGAAGATGTTTTGTACCGAAAGAAAATGGGCTTCTCTGTCCCATTGGCACAGTGGTTGCGCCGTGAGCTGAAACCCACCGTTGAGCAACTCTTGTTGTCTCCAAATAGCGGTGTGGGCAATTTTTTTGAACCAAAAGGTATCCGCAACCTTTGGCAGAAACACCTGTCGGGAGACGAACAGTTCACACAGGAGCTTTGGTCTTTATTGGCTTTTGAGCTCTGGTGGCAGCAGTATCAGGTGGGCGCATGACGGGCGATAAGGGCAAAATATCAGCCTCGGAATCCCGAAAGCCACTGAGGGTTCTGCACGTCACTTTCAACATGGGAATCGGTGGCACAGAGCAGGTTATCCGACAGCTCATTCAGGGCATGGTGCCAGACGGTGTTGAATCTGAAATTCTTTGCATTGACGGCCAGGTAGGGCCTATTGGAGAAGCACTCCAGCAGTCAGGTGTCCCGGTTCATAAATTGGCGCGACAGCAGGGGTTTGACTGGTCGCTAGTTGCTGGAATCCGAAAGCGGTTGAGGGAAGGGCGGTTTGATGTGGTGCACTGCCACCAGTATACGCCCTGGATTTATGGGTGGTTGGCGGCACTAAAAACATCTGCCAAGATGGTTTTTACTGAACATGGACGTTTTTACCCGGACAGATACCGTTATAAAGCAATGCTCATTAACCCGTTAATGGCGTTACTCACGCCGGCTGTTGTGGCAATTTCGAGCGCAACTAAAGACGCTCTTGTAAGGTATGAATTCATACCACGAAAAAAAATCCAGGTGATTTACAATGGAATTTCCCCGCTGAAACGCAACGCTTTGGAAGCGCAGAAGGTGCGGGATAGTCTAGGGATTCCCAAAGATGCCTTTGTAGTTGGTACAGTTTCCCGCCTCGACCCCGTTAAAAATCAAGGCATGATGCTTAGAGCTTTTAAAGAATTCTATCAAAAACGACCGGATAGTTATTTGTTAATGGTCGGAGATGGCCCTGACAAAGAAAAACTCATCTCGCTGGCCAATGAGTACGGGATTAGTGAGCGAACGGTGTTTACAGGCTTCATTAATAAGCCCGTACATCATCTAGCTGCTATGGATGTATTCCTTCTTTCATCTCACACTGAGGGCACTTCGATGACCTTACTGGAAGCGATGAGTCTGGAAATTCCTTCGGTAGCGACCCGAGTGGGAGGAAATCCAGAAATCGTTGAGGATGGAGTAACTGGCCTGCTGACCGAACCGGACAGGCCCCAACCCTTTGCGGTAGCTCTTGAAACACTATATCAGGACGCGGCGATTCGGAATCGTATGGGCAGTGAAGCTCAGCAACGATTTGCTGAACGGTTTAGTGCAAACGCTATGGTTCGCAAGTATGCGGCAATTTACGGTGACCGCTAAATGATTTCAACATCTTTATCTTACGCTTGGATTGATTAACGCATGAGCAAGTTCGCGCTCCTTTTTCTTTTTTTATTTATGGCGGGAATTTTTGCTGCTCTGTTCATCACACCTGTCTCATCGGTACTCGTTTATCAGCTAGTTTATTTTGCTAACCCAGATATCCGCTGGTGGGCGGCTAGTATTCCAGGTGTTCAGTACTCTTTTGTTGCATCGCTTTTGATGTTAGTTGCATTAACAGTTCGATATAAAGAACTATCATCTCAAGCCCCATGGAAACAGCAACCAGTATTTAAGTGGATTTTTGCACTATTAATAATGTATGGCTTGATGATTAATTTTGCTATTGCACCTAGCGTTCATAAATCATTTACGTACGATTTCGCAAAGCTTGTTATTATTATGCTTGCTGCCTACAAGCTGATCACTTCAGAGCGAGCTTTGAATGCCTGTCTATGGGCGTATATTGCGGGCGTTACTTACATTGGCTACATTGCGTACTCTGTAGGTCGGGACGGACAGGGACGCGTCGAGGGTATCGGTATGGTTGATACTGGCGGCGACGGAAATCTGACTGCGGCCGCTATGGTTCCTGCGCTAATTATTCTGACGTATATGGCGTGGATGGGTAACAAAAAAATCAAGGCGTTGGCCATTGTTTGTGGCGCTTTCATAGCAAACGGTATTGTTTTGATTAACAGTCGGGGTGCGTTTCTTGGCGTAGTAGTCGGCACTTTGTTCTTTCTGTTTTATATGATTTTTTCGAGGCATCAGCGAAAAGGTCAGAGGGGTACAGCAATTTTAATCATTTTGATTGCCCTTGCTGGCACAATTTACGTCGCTGACGACGCATTTTGGTCGCGCATGGAGACGATTCAAGATGTTGATGACGGCGGGAGAAGTGGCTCTCACAGAATAGATTTCTGGATGGCAACGTTTGATGTATTACAAGATTATCCACTAGGTGTCGGCATCCAGGGCTTCATTGAACTAAGTCCTAACTATCTGCCTGAGCACTATTTTGAAGGCCGAAAAACAGGCAAGGCAACTCATTCTATTTGGTTTCAAGCTCTTTCGGAAATTGGTTGGCTAGGTCTTTTTTTCCTGTTGGTGCTCCTTATTTCAACCTTCAAGCTGTCCAGGAACACCAAGCGGCATTTAATTAATGTCGAAAATTACGATGCTTATTTTAAGGTATTGGCGCTGGAAGGGGCTTTACTAAGCTTTTTGGTCGCGGCCAGTTTCATCGATCGGGCAAGATCGGAGATGCTTTATTGGCTGATCCTGTTTATTGCGATAGCTTCCAACGTTTATTATCTGCGGTTCAATAATCCGGAAGGAAGAAAGCTGAAAAAGGCGATTTGAATGAAGAATGATCCAGCGCTGGTTTCTGTAATTGTTCCCGTCTATAACCGAGCGCATCTCGTGACAGAAACGGTTGCCAGTATTCTCGGGCAAACCTACCAGAACATCGAAATTATCCTGATCAATGATGGGTCTACCGACGACTCCTTAAAGGTTATCCAGACGCTGCAGCAGGAGCACTCTGATGTGATTCGCATCATTGATCAGGAAAATCAGGGTCAGATCATCGCTCGAAATCAGGGGATACAAAAGGCACGGGGGCAATACATCGCGTTTCTGGACAGTGACGACCTTTGGGTGCCAGACAAGCTCGAGCTGCAAATACCTCTGTTTGGTGAAGGGGTAGGGCTCGTCTATGGAGGCGTCGAGCTGATCAATGAATACGGAGAAACCACGGGCTTTGACGCCTGTGATCCTGCCATTCAGGGTAAAATCTATCCGCAGTTGCTGGTTAAAAACCGAATGACCGGCGGATCCGTTGTGGTTCTTCGGGAGGCGCTGGACTTGGTCGGAGTGTTCGATCCGGAGTTCAGGGCGGCAGAAAACTGGGATCTCTGGCTGCGGGTCTGCAAAGAGTACCAGGCTCGGTTAGTAAACATGCCTTTAGTTAAGTATCGGCAACACCGGAATAATATGTCGAAAGATGTGATGTTAATGCAGGATGCGAAACGGCAGATTATGGCAAAACACTGTGATAAACATTCGTCAGATAAACTGGTTGCACGTTATTCGAGGCTGGCAGAAGCCGACCTTTTCTACAAATTAGGTGTCTATTTTTTTTCCCGGGAACAGTTTGGAAAAGCCATCCGGAATTTTTTGCGAGTAATTATAATCTCGCCATTCTACGAAGACGCGCCAGTGCGACTGGTGAGAAGTTTACTGGGAAGCCAGGGCAATCGTATGCTTCGAAAATTCAAGAAAGCGCAATGATGCCCACCCTACTTCATGCGTTTATCTCAAGACCAGTTTCGATAACTCTGCCAGGTGCATATAAGTGCCCAGTATAAAGCAGGCCATCTTATATTCGTCTTTAGGGCGATACCTGCTCATGTCCATTGGCCTGGCGAGTTCCATGATCACGGCCCGCTTACTTTCACCGGAAGAGATCGGCACCTTTGCCATTGCAAGCTCAGTGGTAATGATCATGGCAAGCTTCCGGATGCTGGGGGCCAATGCTTACTTGGTCCGGCAGGCTGAAGTAACCACAGAGAAAATCCGTTCAGCTTACGGTCTCACGATACTTGTTTCATGGGGACTGGGCGTCGCGCTCGCTGCGGCTTCCTGGCCAATGGCAGTTTTTTTTGAGATAGATGAGCTAGTTTTTGTTTTCCTCATCCTAGCTGTCTCGTTTCTATTAGCGCCTTATATCAGCATACCGGATGCTCTATTGAGCAGGAATTACCGTTTCCGGGAGATTGCCACTATTAATGTAACTTCGTCAGTGATTCAGCTTGCGCTGGTGATAGTGCTCATTAAGAACGGGTTCAGTTTTTACTCCCTGGCCATCGGTGAGGCCATATCAATTCTCGTAAAGTTCGTGCTAAGTCTATATTTTACCCGTGATATAAGAGTGTACATGCCCAGGTTCGCCGGAATGAAAGACATTGCAAAACTCGGCATTTTTGTGTCGGTGAGTCATTTGGTGCGCACAGCACAGCAGACGTTTCCCGATATGCTGATTGGCAAGTTAGGCAGCCCGACACAGGTTGGGCTTTTTTCCCGTGGGCTCGGTTATACAATGTTCATCTCAGACCTGTTGCTCTCCGGCATTTTACCGGTTGCATTGCCCTATTTCTCTGGGGTAGCAAATAAAGGCCAGGACTTGGTGGCGGCCTACCGTCATGCCTCAGAGTTGATTGCCGGTATCGTGTGGCCCGTTCTCGCAGTGGCTAGCGTTGCAAGCCTTCCAGCCATCCGGCTGATGTTTGGAGACCAGTGGGATCAGGCCGCACCCATCGCCGCAGTGGCAGCCTTCTGGGCGATTCTTCGCTCTGCCCATGTACTGGCGCCTAAAGCCTTGGTAGCGGTGGGTAAAGAGGGCTCAATGCTTACGAAAGAATTAATAGTATTTGTGGTGTTTTTGGTGGCAACCATCAGCGCTTACCTTAAGTTTGGTTCAATCGGTGTCGCCTACGCTTTTGTATTCGCTGGCTTGACCGATTTCCTGGTGTCTTCTTGGTTCATGAAGCACAAAGTGGGTGTGGGTTTCCTGTCCTACTGTACCGGGATGCTCAGCAGTGCTCTTGTGGCATTGGTTTGCTGGAGTGCCGCCAGTCTGCTTGACTGGTATATATCCTTTGCAGATACATCTCCTTTTGCGGTCTTGCTGTACATTACAGCTGTACTACCACCAGTCTGGCTGGCCTCCATTTTGCTGTTAAAACATCCGTTGCGAGACCAAATACGGGCGATCTACAACAAGTTTCTAACCAAGATCTGAAAGTCATGCTCGTTGACAGGCTGCTTCTTCAGTAAAACCGATCTAAAAGAACTGGATCTAGCTGCCAATGTAAGCGTCAGGGTTATTTGTATACTGTTCAAGGAAATGCAAAAGTCTCTGCCGGTAGAACTGGCGTTTTTCTAAGCTACTCCACGCACCGAGGCGAAGCAAAAGGTAAAAAAGAAACAAGGCCTGGATCGTTTTCCGGTTGAACGAATACCGGTGTTTCATAGGCTGGGTGCAAGCAGCCAGTTCAATGGCCATGCTTGATTTTACGCTGTCAGGAGCTAGGGTGCTCAGGGAAAGAGCCAGTGTAAACTCATCGTACAAGGGCACGGCAGTAATTCCGAAATCTTCAAGGTCAACTACCGATATCTTATTCTCTTCGAAGAGCATGTTGTTCAGACCGAAGTCTCCATGCTGGAAGATGCCATCCCACGCGCCCAGTCGGTCCAGTTCTTCAGCCATCGAATCAGCAAAAGCGGTCAAAGGATACGGAGGTTCGTTACCCGTCGCGATAAAGCCCTTGTAGGCCGATCGCAGCGCATCGCCAAGACAGATCCGGGAATTCCATTCAGGAACCGATGCAACACCGTCATGAAACTGACGCAGAGCCTCTATTGCCCTGTTACGGACTGTCGCCCACTGTTCCGGCGTGGTCACGGCTCGTGGCAGTCTGAACCACGGCGTTCCACTAGCACCTCGTTGAACGGAGTAAGCGTTACCGTTGTGCTCATACAGGCCGACGGTTTCAGGCACCAGCGCTGGGTTCACTTGGTGAAGACGAAGACTGAGCTCATGGCTAACTCTGTTGCTTTTGGAGTTTGCAGGGCGAACCACGAAGCACGGAGTATCAGACTGGCCTGAAAAAGCGAGATAGACTGGACAGGTTGTAGAAATGCATGCGATCGAAATGCTTTCCGCCGCCGTCAACTGGCCGGAAATCTTGTGGATAAGAGATTCAATTTGCAGCATCATGCATTCGTCCGAATCACTAAAGCCACGCCGCCCAGCACTGGATTAATCTTGGTCAGTCGGGTAACCATCAATCTCAGGTAGCCATTGAGTCCACTTGGGCGCTCGGGGAGTATTTTCTCGACAACGTAGCCCTCTGCGTTGGAGTGCATCTCAAAAACGACCATGGGCCGCTCAGTTGTCGGATAAATTCCGTAAGCCTTTGTGATAAAAAGACGTTTTCTGGCCAAAAATATGCTGAGAAAGCGAATTTTCGCAAACGTGGAGAGTATCCGTAGTAACTTGATCAGGCTGCTCCTTCCATCATCTAGTGTAAACACAACGCAAATAGGCTGCGAAGGGCCTAGTGAGTGGCTCGATGCTTTCACTAAAGAACGAATTTCTCTAAGATTACGGTCGTAGATAGGATAGATCCCGATACAGGCCTCTAGGTAATCCATTATGTTCAAGTCCGGATAGTTTCTCTGTTGGATGCCTTGGAAAAATCATCATGAAAAGTATAGAAATATAGTATAGGAACAGCGATTTCCTGTCATCAGCATTTCGTATGTTGGGGTAGAACTCTACAGAGCATTTTCCGTGGCGGGGTCACTCAGGTTGTAAAAGAGCTGCATGCAGTGAACTCCGAGCTGTCGACAGCGGATACGGAGGCCGGCTCGTCTGGCCCTTGGGACAATGACGAGCTACCTTATTCTCCATTTGCTTCCAAGGAATCAGCTTGTCCATCCGTTCCAGAAAGATCTCGCGACGGGTTGTGCGCTTCGTGGTCTGGTACTCGGCTTAGGAGAATGTTAACTGTCCATGGTGGCAACGAGTCCTATGCGGTTTGCGATGTACGTATTATCGCTGATTTTAGGGACTTATTCAGAGTCTAACTAGTCCAATTTAATTCCAGTTAAGAAGAGAAACTTTCTATGATAGAGCCATTAGTTAGTCTAATTATTTGCACACGAAACCGCGCTGAGCAACTTAGTAAGTCATTAAAGGCGATAGAAAGGCTTACCTTTGATGGGGCATGGCAACTCGTTATCGTGAATAATGGTTCCACTGATCAAACTGAATCAATCATAAGAGAGTTTGAGAAAAGCAACTCTTTAGATATCAGCTATGTTTATGAGCCGGCCCCTGGCCTATCTAGAGCAAGAAATGCCGGAATAAGCAAAGCCAAAGCAGAAATAATAGCCTTTACAGATGATGACTGCTATCCAGCAGAAGATTTTTTGACAAAAATATTTATGCGTATGTCTAAAAGAGAGTTTGCTTTTTGTGGCGGTAGGGTTTTATTGTTTGACAATAACGATGCAAAAATAACAGTTCAGGAAAAAAACGAAAGTTCAATAATTGAACCCGATAAGTTTCTCGGTTCTGGGTTGTTAATAGGAGCGAACTTGGCGTTGAGCAAAAGCGCTATCATATCTATCGGTGGTTTTGATGAGCGAATTGGAGCCGGTACTCGTTATGCAGCAGGAGAAGAAACGGATGTAATGAGGCGACTCTTAAATAATGGAATGAGTGGTTTCAGTGATCCTCTGATAGTCATTTATCACCATCACGGAAGGCAGAGCGGAGATGAAATAAAAGGAATTTTAAAAAATTATAGTAAAGGGCGTGGCGTCTCTATGGTTAAGCTTTTTTGCTTTTCCAATTTGCCAAAAATGCAGTTGGTAAAGAGCTGGTACTGGAACCTAAAAAATCAATCTATCTACCAAGCTTACTATGAGATACTTTACTCCTTGATATTCTTAATAGAAAATAGATTTAGTCGAGCTAAGATAGTCAATCACCCTTCTGAATCTTTAACGATTACTAGTTGAAGATACTTACTGAGCGATCGAATGGTCGTAGCCCCAAAGAGCGAAAATGTCGGTGACATTGAGCTTAATTACCGCGTTATCGGGCCATAAAATGGCCTTTATCGCGCTTTTTCTGGCCTTTTACTGGGTCTGAGCTTTTACTCGCTTCCCGTGAAGCCATCAAGTCTTTGTCTGCCCTCGGTGCAACGATATCAGGGGCTTGGCATTTGGAATTCCCCAAAACCTCCTGGAGCAACGTATTCTTAGTTATTGAGGCAATTTTGTGCCTTCTAATGTAAAAGACTCTAGTTCTAAAAACCCTCTTGGCATTCTCTTTTCATTCTCTAAATTTCGAAAATCTTCATTTTTACTATCATTGAGTTCACACCTGACAATATTGGTGAACCCTGCTTTTTCTAAAGATGAGCGAAGTGTCTTTTCATCATATATAAACAAATGACCCCAGTCCCGGACGAAATTGTTAATGACAAAAATATCATCGGAATAAGGTGCACTTTTTATGAAAAGTTCTGTAGCCCATTTTATGTATTCAATTTGTAATTCTGATTTTTCGCTTCGATAAAGATCGATCAAGAATTGCAAGTCGGGCGTTGATATTCTAATTTTTCCATTATTTCTTAAAATGCGGTGGCATTCACTTAACATGGCTAAGCCACTTGAGTGTGAGATGTGTTCAATCATATGCTCCGAAAAAATGTAGTTAAATTTATTATTTTCAAATGGAAATTTTTTCGTTGCGTCAAGAGGTAAGACATCATCAGAAATCGGAGAGAGGTCTGAATTTAACCAACCATCGATTATGTTTCCAGAGCATCCAATATGCAGTTTCCTCGACTCATATGTCGAAAAGTAAGCTCCAATGATTGAATCATCGACTTTGCGGAATTTTCGCTCCGCTCGCCTGATGCTCTGGCGTACATTTTTTGCAGATCCTAGAAGACTAGTTTTTGTCAGAATTTTCTTAATTGCCGTTCTCATTATGTTTGTATCCTTTTACCGGCAGCTTGCAACCCAGTTGTCCGAAGGACCGCTTCGGGGGTGGGGGGGGAACCGAAGATGTTGAGTATTGTCATTACGATCCGCCAATGGTTTGTTTTGTAAAGAAATGTTAACAGAGTAGATTGTTCAACAACAGACTAGAAACGATTTAACCCCAATATCACACAATTTAACAGTATGTCTGACTAAGTGTCTGCTGTTAAAATCAATCTCCAAACTCTCGGTTCGTCTAGGGTCATAGGTTGCGCTTTAAGATCCCTGATTCTCGGGTCCGCGGTGGTGTCGTGAGTGATCACTCACGATCTAGTTTTTCAAATTTAGCAAAGGAACTAACTATGTGGTCTTTAAAAAACCGACTTGCCAGCGGCCTGTTGGCAACTGGAGCGCTGCTGGTTTCGCCGATGGTTCATTCAGAAGTGATATTTGAGGAAAACTTTGATTCGCAGCGTGACTGGAACAGTGGGCTGGCAGAAAATGCCCTGGTTAGAGATACACCTGACACGGTTCAACGCGCTTCTACGCACAACATCCCATCAGGCTGGTATTCCATCCGCCAGGACGCTCACTGGGCTCCGTCAGTAGGCGACCCAAGGGGCCATGAGACAATCGAGATTCTTGCAGCTAACACAGATAAAAGCCGCGGTGGAACGGGTAAGAGCATGGTTAGCTGGCGGGAATCGTACAATAACGGAAGTAACAGGTGGACCTCCGAATCCATTATGTATAAGTATTTTCCAGAGGGTTATGACCAAATTTACGTTGAGTTCTGGATTCGTTTCAGTCCCAACTGGAGCCGGCTGTGGGTTGACACCGCGCCGTCATCCTACTCAAAACTATTTCGGATTGGGAG
>JBDNIR010000382.1:0-3900 GCA_041688195.1 Marinobacter sp. | reverse complement strand
GCTTTGAACCGCTCCCGAAGGTTGTGCTCCTGCGCAGCCAGCAGTTCCGGCATCAAACTACGGACCGTTGCCACGTGTTCAGTCATGGTCGCCAAGCGGTCATCGAATAACGGTCTCAAGCGATCACCTTCACGCTCCCGCACGACCACCAGCTCATTAACGGTACGCTCGAACAATTCAGCAGCAACGGATTTGACCGGCTCAAGATCGCGCTCAGTGGTTTTCAGCACACCCGGCCACCGCAGGATGTCGATCGCGCTAATATGGGCCGGGTTATCGAGAATCCGGTTGACGTGATTGGCTGCGTTGTTAAGCGCTTCCGCCAGTTCATCGTTAATCTGAAGCCCCTGGCCAGAAGACTCTGCCAGCTGCAAGCGAATGCCGACATCAACCTTGCCCCGTTTGAGCTGGCTCCGAAGCTGCCCACGGAAGCTGTTCTCGAGCTCCCGAAGCACCTCCGGCAGCCGGAATGAGAGCTCAAGATAGCGATGATTGACGGTTCTGATCTCGCAAGTCAGCGTACCCCAGTCGCCTTGAGTGTCCTGGCGTGCAAAGGCGGTCATGCTTCTGATCATAACGACTCCATCATCGTTTGGCGTTTAGCACTTCAGTTTAACAGGCTGAGGCCTCCCCAGGCGACCTTGACCACAAGGCCGGTCCGGCCGTGATATACTTCGCGCCACTCAAGGCCGCCATTCTACCCCGCTCCTGCAGCGAAGTGGCCTCACCATTCATGATCAAATCCAGGAAATATTATGCGCCCTAGTGGAAGAACTCCGGAACAACCCAGAGACATCAAGATAACCCGTCACTTTACTCGGCATGCTGAAGGGTCTGTACTGGTGGAGTTCGGAGACACCAGAGTCATCTGTACCGCCTCGGTAGAGAACAAAGTGCCGTCATTTCTTCGCGGCGAGGGCAAAGGTTGGATTACCGCCGAGTATGGCATGTTGCCTCGATCCACGGGCAGTCGTATGGGCCGGGAAGCGGCTCGCGGCAAACAGGGTGGCCGCACGGTTGAAATCCAACGCCTGATCGGGCGTTCCCTGCGAGCAGCCGTTGACCTATCCAGGCTAGGCGAACATTCCATAACTATAGACTGCGATGTCATACAAGCGGATGGGGGCACTCGCACAGCTGCCATAACGGGTGGCTGCGTTGCGCTCGTTGACGCACTGAATACTCTGGTTGAAAGCGGTCGGCTCAATCAGTCCCCGTTGGTCCAGATGGTCGCCGCAGTATCCGTTGGTGTTTACAAGGGAACGCCCGTGGTTGATCTGGACTACCCCGAAGATTCCGAAGCCGAAACCGACATGAACGTGATCATGACTGACAAAGGTGGTTTCATTGAAATCCAGGGCACTGCCGAGGGCGCGCCGTTCGTTCAGGACGAACTGGACAGCATGTTATCGTTGGCCAAAAGCGGGATTAACCAATTGTTTGAGATTCAACGAGCTGCACTGTCAGACCAGTAAAATAAAGGTGCCCGCCGGGGCTAAAAGTGCCCTGGCGTAACTGCTTTGGTCAAAATCCGATTTCGATGTCGTAATCCATGATGATAGGCGCGTGGTCAGAAAAACGCGTAGTGCTGTCAATCCAACCGTCTGATACCGTTTTTCGGATCCCCGGAGTAACCAGCTGGTAATCAGTGCGGATACCCGCATGACGGCGCCACCCCTCTGCCCATTCCGGCCACCAGGTATACTGATTGCTCTGCTTGTTGATTTCGCGGAAAGCGTCAATGCAACCCATTTCATCAAACAGCCGGTCCAGCCATGCCCGCTCATGGGGCAAGAATCCAGAAACATCCAGTTTGTGATAACGGGAACTGGCATCGGTGACATGGTGGGCCGCCTGAAGATTCGCGCAGAAAATAAACTGACGGCGTTTACGCAAGGTCTTCTGTATATGGAGACCGAAAGCTTCCATAAAATCATCCTTGTGGTCCAGTACGGTGAGGTCATCCTCACCCAGCACTTCGTCTTCCCTGCCCAACGCAGAGGGCGCCAGTACGCAGGCCACGCTAACCTTGTCAAAATCGGCCTGAATAAAGCGGCCTTCCCGGTCGGCCTGTTCGTTGGCAAACCCATACATGATGGCCTTCGGGAAGTGGCGGGTGTAAATTCCTACGCCTCCGTCCTCGTTATGTTCACCATCGATGAAGTAGGCTTCGTAACCGTCGGGAATGAGGCCGAGATCTTCAATTTCATAGGCGCGCATGCGGTGATCCTGAACGCAAACAACGTCTGCATCCTGCTTGTCCAGCCAGTCAAAAAAGCCTTTGTCGATGGCTTGGGCCAAACCATTAACGCTGATCGAAACTACCCGCATACGTGTTCCCTGATTCGCTTTGAGTGTATGATACCGGTTTTACACGTTAATAAAAGAACCATACCCGCCAGAAGCCCTGCCATGCACGACTATCAGCACGATTTTATAAAATTTGCCATTTCCCGGGACGTACTTCGTTTTGGAGAGTTCACCCTGAAATCAGGCCGCACCAGCCCTTACTTTTTCAACGCGGGCCTGTTCAACACCGGCGATGACCTCCTGCAACTTAGCAAAGCCTACGCCGCGGCGTTACAACGCAGCGGCCTGAATTATGACATTATTTTCGGACCTGCCTATAAGGGCATTCCGTTGGCCACCGCCACCGCCATGGCCCTTGCTGCAGAAGGCGACAACCGCCCTTACGCCTTCAACCGCAAAGAGAAAAAAGACCACGGCGAAGGTGGCAATATTGTAGGCGCCCCATTAGCGGGCAAGGTCCTGGTTGTGGACGACGTCATTACCGCCGGTACCGCCATCCGCGAATCCATCGATCTGATCAAAATCGCTGGCGCAGAGCCCGCCGGGGTACTGATCGCCCTTGACCGACAGGAGCGAGGGCGTGGCGAACTCTCGGCCATTCAGGAAATGGAATCCGAGTTCAACATTCCGGTTATCAGTATCATCCGGCTTGAGCAGGTACTCGATTACCTTCAGAGCCAGACCCGTTATGACCGGCATGCCCGGAGCGTTGCTCAATATCGTGAAACATACGGCGTCTGACAATATTGCACAAACCGATAACAATATGACGTGGTACGAGGCGGCAGGTTTTTTGCTATGCTCAGGGAGCAATGCCGTCTGAAACCGCTGGAGCTTCTCTGTCATTATTATGAATCGCCCAACTTACATCAGCGCCTGCCTGCTCTTCGCTTCTCTGTTCCTCGCCAGTACCTCACTTCAGGCGCGCATGTATCGCTATGTCGATAAAAGCGGCCAGATGGTTATAAGCAACACCGTGCCCCAAGAAGCCTCAACCCGGGGCTATGACATTCTCAATGCCCAAGGCAGGGTTATCGAAACCGTCGCTCCCGCCCCGACCGAAGCAGATCTTGCAGCACGTGCTGCCAAGAAGGCGCGGGAGCAAAGGGCCCAGCAGCAACTTCTGGACGATACAAAGCTGCTCCGCCGCTATAGCCATCCGGACGATGTCGTCCGGGCCATGCATCGTAAGCTAAATGAGATGCAAAGCCTGAGCCAGCTCAAGCAAAGCAACATATCTGTGATCGTGAACCAGCTCGACGAGGAGCAATCCCGCGCTGCCGATATGGAGCGTTCCGGGCGCGAGATTCCGGAAGCAGCCCTGAGCAAGAGTGATCGGCTTCAAAACCAGGTACGTGATATCGAACGTGAGATCGCCATCCAGAACTCCGAAGTCGAAACGGTACGCAAGCAGTTCATGCGGGACATCCGCCGGCTTGAGGAAATCACCGGCAAAGAACGCACCCTCTCTTTTGATCCACCTCAGCCGGAGAGCGACCAGCAACGCTGATACCGCATCGGTCCAGCGGGATATTGAACCTCAGGTGCCAGTATCATCTTCGCGGGTACAAAAAAAGGTCGCCATCAGGC
>JBDNIR010000381.1:0-8824 GCA_041688195.1 Marinobacter sp. | reverse complement strand
GGCCATCAACCCGGCGCTTATTTACTGTGCTATCACCGGTTATGGTCAGACCGGCCCCTACCGCGACCGCGCGGGGCACGACATCAACTATCTCGCGCTGGCGGGTGTCAGCAGCCACAGTGGCCGCAAAGCCAGCGGGCCACCGCCCATGGGCATTCAGATAGCCGATGTCGCAGGCGGATCGCACCATGCGGTCATGGGACTGTTGGCGGCCGTCAGTCACCGCCAACAGTCCGGGGAAGGCCAGTTCGTGGACATCAGCATGACTGACGCTGCTTTTGCGCTGAACGGCATGGCGGGTGCCGCCTGCCTGGCTGGCAACATGGCACAGGCGCCTGAAAGTACCTTGCTTAATGGTGGCTCTTTTTACGACTACTACCAAACGGCAGACGGCCGATGGCTCTCCGTGGGCAGCCTGGAACCGCAGTTCATGGCCCGGCTTTGCGATGTTATCGGTCACCCGGAACTGAAAAGCCTGGGTCTGAGCCCGAAACCTGAGCACCAGGCATCGCTGAAACAAACACTCAGGCAAGCGGTGGGGGCAAAAACACTGGCTGAATGGCAGGCCGTGTTCGCAGAGCAGGATGCCTGCGTGGAGCCGGTATTAACGATTGCCGAAGCCGCTGAGCACCCGCAACTGAAGGCCCGCGACATGGTGATAGAGGTGTCCCGGGAGGACGGCAGCACGCAACGCCAGATCGGCCACCCGATCAAATTCAGCAAAACGCCGTGCGACAGCAAATTCGTGGGCAGGACACTGGGATGCGGACACGGCTGAGTAGCCATCTAACTTTTGCGCCCGGGCGTTTACTCAGCTGGGATTACACGGTTTCGGCCGCTGTCCTTGGCTCTGTATAGCGCCTCGTCGGCCCGGGCGATGGTATTGTCGACAGGTTCGTCCGGTTGATATTCCGCCACGCCGATGGAGACGGTTATGCGGAAATCGTCAGAAATCCGGGGGAAGCGCAACGCCTCTATGATCGCCCGGACGCGTTCCGCCTTAATGACCGCACCGCTCCCCGGTGTCTGCGGTAGTACCAGCAGAAACTCTTCGCCGCCATAACGGCCGAAACAATCAATCTGCCGGATGCTCTGTGACACCGCCCGGGCGACTTCCCGCAATATCTCGTCCCCGGTCTGGTGACCGTAAGTGTCGTTCACCGGCTTGAAGTGGTCGATATCCAGAATGCAGACGCTGAAAGCGCCCAGAGTGCGGGAGTACCGGTTGTATTCTTCCGACAACACCTCAAAAATACGGCGGCGGTTATACACCCCGGTCAGCTCGTCGATGTTGACCAACTCCTGGATGCGTTCCATCGCACCTTTCAGCTCTTCATTTCGCTCCCGCAGGTTGCGCCGAAGACCACTGATAAACCCACCGATGATCGCCAACTGCCCCATCACCAGCACAAAAGCCAAGGTTTGAATCATATCCAGCGCGCCGGTCAGGGCCTGTGGCTTGTAGATCAGCAAGCTCAGATAAAGCAGCGCGTAAAGAGTAAAAAACCAGAGGCTGACCGCCAGCATCTGCCGCACACTCAGCGCCAGAATGCCATACAGCGGCGGCACCATCGCAATCATCAGAAACGCCGCCCTGGCCTGGCCGGCGTCCAGAAAAAACATCACCCACAAGGCGGGCAGGAGCGACAGCACCATTTGCGCCGCCGTCATGCTGGGGTCTGCAAGCTCAAGGTTGCGACCGGTGTGGATCAAAAACAGGAAGGCGGCATTAATCAGTACCGAAAACACCAAAAACTGAACAGCGACCTCACCGGCCAGCAGGTCGTGATACCAGCAGAACAGCACCAGGCAGAAGGTAGCCATGTAAGAGGCGAAAGACATACCAAGGCGGTGTTTCCGGAGCTTTTGGGCACTGGCGATGGCCTCATCCGAAATGGCCTCGGGGGGCGTTGATGACCTCTCAAGCTGGCTGGCATCCATGGTATGGCTCATGTTTTTATTTTTCGGATTGACGTTGCTGAGAGTTTAGTCTTAAACACCCTGTGTTTATATGACATGGAGCAAAACACGAACAGCGGGTGGGGCCAAAAGGCAGCCTGTTATATCGGTTGATAACACGCTGGCAAGGTGGCTGTATTGACCTGACTGATAAAATGAATGAAGTCTCGTTTTTTTGCGAGGAACTATTTCGTCTGCTAATTTTAAGAGAACGAATCGGAAAATTCGGTTCAACAACAACAAGCAAAAATGGATGCAAATCTATGAAACATTCAGTACATCCTCCCACAAGATTAAGGCCCCGGTTATCCCATCTGTCGGTGTTGGGTCTGGCGCTGGCGGGCAGCTTGTTACTCACTGGTTGTTTTGATGGCGGCAGCAGTTCTTCGAGCTCGGAACCTGAACTGAATACCCAGCTTTTCCCCGCTGACGGTAAGCTGGAGGCCACCATTCGCAGGACGACAAACGGCGTTCCCCATGTAAAGGCGGATAATCTCAAATCCGTAGCATTCGGGGCAGGGTATGCCCAGGCACAGGACAACGTCTGCGTGTTGGCGGAGGCTTTTGTAAAGGCTCGTAGTGAGCGGGCCAAGTACTTTGGACCTGGTCCGGATGACATTCATATCATTAATGACTTCAGTTACAAGGCTCAGGATATCCGGAGCGGAGCAGCCGCGGAATTCTCCAATCTGACGGATGAGAGTCGTGCGCTGATTGAGGGGTTTACTGACGGCTACAACAAGTACGTGGCTGAAACCGACCCGGCAGACTTCGCGCCCGAATGTCGTGATCAGCCCTGGGTTTTTGAAATCTCGCCGATTGATCTCTATGCCCACTACCGGATCGTGGGCCAAAACGCCAGCGGTGCCCTGTTTGCCACCGGCGCGGTGTTTGCTGCGGTGCCACCGGGGGTTTTCTCCGGCACCGTCAGCGGTTATGGCGGCGAATGAAACTGGCAACAAGCTTGATCTCAACCGGATTGTGGCCAATGCACGTCGCATGGCCTCGGAAAGAGAGGACTACACGGATACCGGGCTTGCAAGCAATGCCTGGGGCGTCGGCAAAGACATGACCGAGCAGGGGCGTGGTGCATTACTTGCCAACCCACACTTCCCTTACACCGGCCACCGCCGCCTTTATCAGGTGCAGATGACGGTACCGGGATACCTGAATATCAATGGCGCTGGTTTGCTGGGTACTGCCATTCCTTTAATCAACTTCAACGAGAACCTGGCGTGGTCCCACACGGTAACGACGAGTCGGCGGTTCACCTGGTATGAACTGGAGCTGAAATCGGGGGACGATCTGGTTTACATCAAAGACGGTGTCGAAAAACCGATCACCCAAAAAACGTTTCGGATTGAAGTCAACATAGGTGGGGTAGAACCTGCGGTGGTTGAGCGTACTTTCTACTTCTCTGAGTATGGTCCAATGCTGGCGGCCAACCTGGTCAATGGTGCCTTCCCCTCGTGGGGAGACAATGGCCTGGTCAACGGCAAGCCTGCCGCTTACACCTATCGGGATGCCAATGCCCGTTCCGAACGCTTGCTGGACAGTTGGCTGCAAATGAGCCGAGCCTCGAACCTGGAAGAGTTCAAAGACGTCTTTCGTAATTGCGGCACCACATTCTGGACCAACTCGACCTACGCGGATGATCAGGGTAATGCCTACTATATCGACAGCAGTTCAGTGCCCAATCTGTCGGAGAAGTCGATTGCTTTGCTGAACTTCAAGCGGACCTTCAGCCCGGCTTTCGATGAGCTCTTCAATGCCGGCATTACCCTGCTTGATGGCAGTAAATCAATAGACGACTGGGTAGAGGGAGAGTGCAACGGGCTCGTGCCCTTCGATAAAAAACCCCAATTAACCCGCACAGACTGGGTTCAGAACTCCAATGACAGTTACTGGGCAACCAACCCGGCTGAGTTGCTGACTGGCTACTCTCCGCTGTTTGGTTCCGAGAGAACGCCCCTTAGTCCAAGAACCCGCTTGGGCATTACCATGCTGCAGAATCCGCTGGATAACGGGCCGGTATCGCCGGATGCGCCTGCCCCGGGTGGCCAGGACGGCAAGTTCAGTGCGGATGATCTGATCAACGTCATCTATAACAACCGTAGCTGGTATGCGGATGAGTTTCTTGCTGAACTGAGGAGACGTTGCACGGTGATAGACGTTACGCCTGTGAACTTACCTGATGGAGGTGGAAGCCGTACCGTGAATGCAGGCTGTGCTGTGCTGCAGACTTGGGATGGTGTTTATAACATCGACAGTGTCGGCGCCCATGTTTTCCGGGTCTTTATTGCAAACTATCGCGACAGTTTCGATTCTGACCTGACGGTGGCATTCAACCCTTCGGCTCCGGTGGCAACACCCTCGACCCCATCCGGCAAAAATGCGGGTGTCGCCGATGATGTAATGCTGCAGGCTCTGGCTGTTGGCCTGAACGCACTGGACCTCGGCGGCATCGCTTATAACGCGGCGCTGGGCGACGTGCAGTACTACCAGCCCTCCGGCGGCGTTCCTCCAGGCGGTGTGCCGATGATACAAGCTGTCCCGATACCCTGGCACGGCGGTGATGGCGGTATTGATGGTGCGTTCAACGCCATTGGCGTTGCTGGAACGGACGTGGCAGAGGACACCCGGTTCCCCAGAATTTCACCCGCAACCATTCCTGATACCGCAGGTTTATCGCAAACATCGGGTGAGGGCTGGTTAATGGCTCGCGGCACCAGTTTCCACTTCGGTCTGGAGTTTACTGATAACGGCCCTGTAGCGTTTGGCCTGACCAGTTACTCGCAGTCTACAGATGAGAATTCCCCTTACTTCATCGATCAGAGCCTGCGGTATTCAGAAAAGGACTACCGGCAGTTCTGGTTTGCGGAGTCCGATATTGAGGCAAACCTGTTATCTCAGGGAGAGACTTCGATTACCAATTAAAGAACGAGCTGAGTAATGCTCAGCGTTAAATGTAGCTAATTTACGAAGGGCTTCACCAAGGTGAAGCCCTTTTTTATTTCCTGATGGTTCTGCTAATAGTCTTACTGGCCTTGATGCCTTCTTGCGGATGTGAGTGACCCTATCCGTGCCTCGATTCTTGGAGGGACTAACGTATTCCGGGGCAAGACTCACAAAGGCCTGTTCAGGCCGAAGCAGTTCACATCCTGCAAAACGGTTAGGGTGCTTCCTCATCCAGTGGCGACTGTTGGCCGTTTTCGTTTAGTTCTTCTTCGGGCGAACCAGTAGCTGCTGTTGCCGAAGATAATCAAACAGGCCATCTCGGCCGAGCTTAATGCCTAGGTCCTGGAAGTCTTTGTGTAACAGATGATAGAGCTTCCGTGTCCCCAACCTTGGCAGTCGCTTTCGAACGTGTTGCACAATATTTTTGATGGGCTCTAGTTGAACCTGACGCATCTTCCGGCGCTGGAAGCGTTGATAGATCCCTTGGCGTGATAGACCAAAGAGTGCGCAGCTTCTGCTCAGGCTTACTTTGCCTTACGTTTGCAGGCTCCACGATATCGACCATCTCATTGAGCAGGAGATTTCGAAGACTTTCATCTTCCAGTTCCCGCTCTTGGCGTTTGATCTTTTGCTCGGATGTTTCCTAGGATAGGTTCACTGGCAAGACCCTGACTATGGACCTATCCAATTTACCATGCTTTCGGAGCCAGGCTAGAACGGCACTACGACCTTGAATGCCGTAAATCATTTGAGCCTGCTTGAAGGTCAACTCGCCATTTTCGACTTGGTCGACAATGGCTAATTTAAAGCCCAGGTTGTAATCACGCTGAGTGCATTTCTTGCGGGAGGGAGTAACGTTGTCCATCTTTTGTTCTCCAGATGACAACGTATTTCAGGACGGGACAGCGCCAACAAAAAGGCCCCGGAAATTTCCGGGGCCTTTTTATAATTACTTTTCTTATTTGGTTGGTTTAATTCTGGTCCAGAGTGCTCTCAAGTGTGGCGCTGCTGCCGAGAGAGGCGCCAATGGCTGGCACAGTCTCGCCAGGAATTGGCTGTCCGCTTAGTGCCTGTGCGGTCTGCGTCACCATTGCGCTAAATGCGACACTGGTGTTTGCTGCTCCACCAGGGCAGGCAGGGTTAGGCACGATAGGCGCAACAAATGTCCCATGGTTTGCATCAGAACAGGCGTTGGTGCCATCAAAGAAACTTGCGACCGGCATTGCACCGCCCGCTGGGGTGTTGGAGTCAATGATGCCAAGACCTTCGGTTCCATCAGAAAGCAACTGCCCACCTGAACCCATGTCGATCAACGCCATGAGAGGCTCGGTGCCTGCCAGGGGAGCAGAGAAAGCGCTGCCGAGCGGATCGACGTTAGCCTCGTTAGGAACGGTGCTGTCGCCAACTACTTCAGTTACCAGAAGATTACCGGTGGACTCACCCAAAGACTTTGCGAAGTTCACTGGGTCACCAGCGTCAGAGACTGACTGGAACACGTAGAAGAAACTCTCAAAATCTGCGCTTCCCTGAGTCACGCCTGCGTTAGCCAGTCCTCCCAGAATCTGGCCGGAAAAGGCCGGAGAGTTTTCGATCAATCGAGTTACTTGACCGCTGGTGTTGTGCAGCACAACCGACTGCAATAGCGGGAACTCGAGAGGCAGCAGGCCGGCTTGCGCATAAGTGGCATTGACCGTCCCATTCAGGGTGGGGTCATTTGCTAATGAGGCGAATACGGTCCCGGAAATGCCACCTAATGAATGGCCAATAAAGTTGACGGAGACTCCAGCCAAATCACCCTGAGTTCCCGGGTTGCCATCAATATCGAACGTCTGAATTGAGGCTGCAATGTTGAGCAGGTCAACGACGCCCTGGCGCAGATTGTCACGGCTATTCATCATATTAAGCGGATTGATAAACAGGCTGCCGGATGCAATATCAGCCAGGTCTGCGGCGACAGGCTGCAATGAGGCATTGGCCGTGTAACCGAAGTGCCTTTCACCAATAAAGTCCGCGTTAATCAACGCATTGAGTTGTGTCTCAAGTGCGGTACCCTCAACACCTGGTGCTTGGAGCAACTGATTGACCGCTGTGGTCAGCGCGGCTTCGTCAAGTGCCTCGAGTCCAGGGACCGTTCCGGTTGTTGCGCCGGCCAAACCATGCAGAGGCTGGTCAGCTGCGACTACCGTCTGACATGCGCTCTGCGCAAGGAGGATAGCGGGCAGCATTGAAACACTGCGATCCACAGTGATGCCGTGCTGGAAGATGGTCACGCCGTTTGGCTTGAAACCATCTGAACCGTCCTGATCTAAGCAGGCCATTGGACGAGAATCTACTGATGGGTTGAAAATAACCACCGGCACCGTTGTATTAGCGTTTTTCTGCGGGAACGGGAAGTAACCGTTAACGTTCAGGGTTCCGTCAATATCTCGCAGGAATTTGAATATCGTATCGCCAGGTGTCAGAGTCTCGTTAAGACCAGCTTCCAGACTGGTGCTACCCGACCAGCTGCCCGCGACGATACCCGTTCCAGACTCGCCCGGCAGGCTCTGGAAATAGGGCAGTGTGATAGCACCCTGATGAACCTGTACCTGAGCAGCAGCCTGTGCAATTGGGTTTTCAGAATCTTGCGCCGCAAGCCCTGCAATAGTTGCCAGCGCAGTTGCTTCTGTCTTGGGAAAGAAGAAGGATGGCCGTGGCACAGGGAGATGAAGTGTATCTCCAATTTCAGCGCCAACTGCCTGAGTTAGGGTTGTTGTCGGCGTTTGCGTGCCGTCTTTGGTCAAAGCATCCTGAACATTAGAAAGTGCAGTGATGGCAGCAAGCTCTTGTGCAGTCAGTGTCGCAGGGTCGACTTCTCCGGCACCAAGTTTAGCAGCCAGCTCTGTAATCTCACCAAGCTTCGTTGTCAGCTGGGAGAAATTGAGGCTGGGATAATTGTCACGAACAGCCTTTAGCTGTGCCGTGAAACCAATTTTCTGGCCCAATGCTGAGCCGAATGCGGCAGGCGCCATCATGGCGCGCAACACGTCGGTGTCGGAGTTGGTAGTAAACGAATAGGACAGGGCTGATTCTGAGCCGGTATTCATCGCCGTCAAGAAGCCGTTGCCAAGCGCATTCAGGCTCTGCAGTAAAGATTTATGTTAGCCAGACCAGTGCCCGCGATGCCGTCAGCAAGAGCAACATCCTGCACTGAGCGGGTGATCGACTGGCCGTCTGCGCCTACTACGTTGTCACTGACGATCACCAGGTATTTCTGGCCGTCTTCCAACGGTTCCAGCGGCACGATGCGAATGGCGTTGTTGGTGCCACCGTCCAGACCTACGACGTCCGCCCGGAAATTGGGTTGTACGAGAGCAGCGTCACCCGTCAGCCCCTGGCCGAACGGGTTGGTGGCCACAATGCTGGCCGGGTTCGTGTTAGGTAGCGCATCTGGAACAGAAGCTACTGCTGGCGCCACATTCAGTGGTACCAGGAAAACGGTGGCGTTAGCCATAACAGAAGCCGGGTTCAGCGCGCCATCAAATTTGAGGCTGAACGCGCCGGACGTAGAGAAACCGGAAAGCCGGTTTATGGCATCGTCTGCAGGGCTTGAGCCGGTAGATAGACCGGTAAAGTCATAGTTGGCACTTTGTGTTGCGCCAAGAAGCAGGATCAGGTCTGAGTTGATCGGGAATGCAGCTTCGGCTGCAAGCGGGTTCGGGTTATAAAAAGGACGAACCAGGCTTGTATCAATGGTTGTGTCTTCAATCTGATAATCCGGATCCGCATTAGACCCCGAACCGCCATCACTTAAACAGCCTGTCAGCCCCAATGTGGACGCCACGGCAACGCTTATTAGAGTTTTCTTGAACATGGGGGGAACCCTTTCCTGTTGTTGTGTCGTTATTGTCAGCTGCTGACGGGGCCG
>JBDNIR010000380.1:0-8385 GCA_041688195.1 Marinobacter sp. | reverse complement strand
TCAGAGCCTGCGGCATAGCCACCATCGGCAAAACGCTGAACAATCTGTGCCCCACCAAAGCCAAAGGCATTGTCAGGCGCTTCGACCTTGATCTTGTGGCCCAGCTTTACCAGCCCTTCGAGAAGCGTCTTCGACATCGTCGGCTCGCAGGCGACCTCAAGCCCTTCGACCATCCGCCATCGCGGCGCATCGGCTGCGGTCTGGGGATCCTGTTCCCAAAGCTGGGTGCGTAGCAAAAGCTGCATATGGCCCTGCGCCTGAATAGGCCCTCCCATCATGCCAAAGGCCATCAGCGGTTTGCCATCCTTCATTGCAAAGCCCGGGATAATTGTATGGAAAGGGCGCTTGCCCGGCGCAACCTGATTGGGGTGCCCTCGTTCGGTGGTGAAACCAGAACCGCGATTCTGCATCGATACACCCGTACCCGGAACAACAACACCAGAGCCGAACCCAGCGTAATTCGATTGAATAAAGCTCACCATCATGCCTGAGGCATCGCCAACGTTCAGGAGCACTGTGCCGCCCAATTTGGGTGCGCCGGCGCCAAAATCCTGTGCCTTGTCAGCGTCAATAAGGGCTGCGCGGGATTTGAGGTACGCGGGATCAAGCAGCGCGGTTTCGTCTACATCACCCATGTGATCACGGTCGGCGACATAAGTGTGAAGATCGCGATAGGCGAGCTTGATTGCTTCGATCTGAAGATGAACGGCGGCAAGGTCGTCGGGTCCATGCTCACGAATAGCGGTGTGTTGGAGCATACCAAGCGCCATCAGTGCGGCTATCCCCTGCCCGTTGGGCGGTATTTCATGTAACTCGGTTCCGTCAAAGCTCTGGCTGATCGTGCCGCACCAATCGGTGCGATGCGCCACAAGATCGGCCACCGTCATCGCACCGCCATTTGCCTTGGCAAAAGCGGCGATCTCTTCGGCAATCTCGCCTTCATAAAAGGCTCGGCCATTGGTTTCTGCGATGGCGCGCAGTGTCCGCGCAGCGCCGGGATTACGGAATCGTTCGCCGGGTTTGGGCGCGCGGCCATCGGGCATAAAGGTCTCAGCAAAGCCCGGCTGATCCTTCAGGACCTCGGCGCCCCTAGCCCATGCGGTGCCAACCACAGGCGACACGATGAAGCCTTGTTCGGCATAGCGGATAGCCGGAGCCAGAACGGTCGCAAGCCCAAGCTTGCCGAACCGTTCGGAAAGCTCGACCCATGCGCTTACCACGCCGGGTACGGTTACCGAATCCCAGCCATGCTGCGGCATGCCGCTGGCAAAACGCTCGGGCGTCCATGCGGCGGGCGCGCGGCCCGAAGCATTGAGCCCATGGAGTTCTTTACCATCCCAGAGGATGCAGAAGGCATCCGAGCCAAGGCCGCAGCCCGTCGGCTCGACGATGGTCAGGGTCGCGGCCGTTGCGATGGCCGCATCGACGGCATTGCCGCCTTGTTGGAGTATCGCAAGCCCGGCCTGTGTGGCGAGCGGCTGTGAGGTCGCTACAATGTTCTCGGCGAGAACTGGCGAACGGCGCGAGGGGTAGACGGGATCATGACGTAGATGCATCGGAGGACCTTTCAGCTGTATTACGGTTTTTTAGATGGCTTCGAATCGCCCAGGCGATTGAAAGCAAGGCGGCGGTCAGGAAAATCAAACTTATTGGGCGGGTAACGAATAGACTCAGATCGGAATCGGTCATCAGCGCGCGGCGCAGATTGGTTTCGGCGATGGGTCCAAGAATGACGCCAAGCACCAATGGTGCCAGCGAGTACCCGAGCGCGCGCATGGTGTAGCCGGCGATGCCGATAAAAATCAACAGGTAGAGGTCTGTCACCCGGTTGTTGAGCGCAAATGTCCCTACCACGCAGCAGGTCATCACCACCGGCACGATAAGCCATTTCGGCACCTCGGTAACCCGCAGAAAAAGCCGCATCGAAAAGACCGAAACGGCCAGCATCATCAGCGAAGCAACCGCCATGGCGATAAACATTCCATAGACCAGATCGCCGTTATCAAGTATCAGACGCGGCCCCACGGAAATGCCATGCACCATAAGCGATGCCATCAGGATCGCATCAACCGCAGAGCCCGGAATCCCGAGCCCGATCAGCGGGATAAGCCCGCCTCCTGCGGTCGCGGAATTTCCTGCCTCGGAAGCAACAATGCCATCGGTCTCTCCCTTGCCAAAATTTTCGGAATGCTTTGACGCACGCTTGGCCTGATCATAGGCAACCAGGTTGGCAATCGATCCACCCGCTCCCGGAAGCGCCCCAATGAGCACGCCGATGATGGAAGACCGCACAAGGTTCACCGGGCGCATCAGCACCTCTTTCATAACCTTCCAGGTCTGAAAGTCGATGGCCCCTGTCACCAGTGGATTGCCTGAGCGCACCTTATCGGCATCTTCAACCTCAGCGACAAGCTGCGAAATCGCAAATATCCCGATGAGCACAACGAGAAAAGGAAAACCGGTCTGTAACATCTCGATGCCGAAATCAAAGCGAGGGCGTCCCAACATCGGGTCTGTGCCAACAGTTGAAATTGCAAGCCCGACAAGCCCCGCAAGCATCCCGCGAATGACCGAACTCCCGACAAGGCTGCCGACAATCGTAAGTGCAAAAACGATGAGCGAAAAGTATTCCCAAGGGCCGAGCCGCACGGCAAAAAGCGCAAGCGGCGGGGCGGCAAAAATCAACACGATGGTCGAAATGACCGTTCCAAAGAACGATGCCCAGACCCCGATGGAAAGTGCGCGGCCCGGTTCACCGTTACGTGCCATGGGAAAAGCATCAAAGGTTGTTGCAACAGACGAAGGTGTACCCGGAATACCCAAAAGCGCCGCGGAAATTAACCCGCCAGTGTAGCCGCCAACGTAGACCGAAAGCATGACGGCGATACCCTGCAACGGCTCCATAGCGAAAGTGAGAGGCAGCGTCAGCACGATCGCCATGGTGACGGTAAAGCCCGGAATGGCTGCCGCTAATATCCCAGCGACAGATCCTGCAAGCATGTAGGCAAGCGTCGCGAGGGTAAAAATCTGCGCGGCACCGATGAGGAAATCTTCCATCTTAGAATACTCCTCGCGGCAGAAAGACGGTAAAGACCTCGGCAAATAGCCAGTTAAGACCTAATGAAAAGATCAGCGCGATTATGAGGGCGATCACAACCGACTTGGTACGGCGCGGCATCAGGATTACCTGAACCGCAAAGACGAAAACGAAACTCGCAATGGAAAACCCAATGATGGGTATCGCCAGAATATATAGCGCAAGCGCTCCGAGGATAATGAATACGAGGTAGCGACGGCGCACCCAACCGCCAGTCTCGGCGGCAAAGCGACCATACGCCTGGCCAGGGATCTTGCGTAACGCATCAATGATGGCGATTACCGCTACAAACGCGATGGCCGCAAAGACAATCTGGGGAAAGGCCCCTGCCCCAAGCGTTTCAAATCGCGAGGTCGGGATGCCGGTCGCGGCGAAAAACAATCCAAACGAAGCCAGCAATATGACTACATAGCTAAGGAGACGGGCTATCTCGCCCGCCTCCTTAGCCTCGTCAGGACCAGCCCCTCTCACGGTGCGAGCACTGAAGCGAGTGACTTGACAGTTTCGTCAAGCTTGGTGAGGTAGGCGCGATAGGCATCCTGACCGCGGAAGTCTACGTCTGCGCCAGCATTATTGGTTTGCTCAACATAGGTCGGATCCATCGCCAGCTCTGAGAGTGCTGTTTCAAGCATATCGCGGATCTCTTGCGGTGCACCCTTGGGCATTACGATACCGCGCGTCACACTGAGCTCCAAGTCCTGACCAAGCTCGGTGAACGTAGGCACGTCCGGGGTTGCCTCTAGCCGCCGCGTGGAGCCCACGGCGAGGAAAGTCAGGTCGCCATTGTCGACAAACTGTTTGGAGGAGCTGACGTCGCCAATAGCCGCATCCAGATTGCCACCAACAAGCGCGCGGATACGTTGACCCGTGCCTTCATAGCCAACATATTTGAATTTGAGACCATAGGCCTGCTCAATCATGGCCGCGTGAAGGTGTGGCACGCCAGCAAGCGTTACGCCCATTGTGATCTCGCCCGGGTTCGCCCTGGCGAATGTCAGGAACTCTTCGAAATTGCTGTAATCTTCGCTAGAACCCACTACAAGATATTGCGGCGAGGAAGTCATTAGCGCGATTGGGTCGAAATCATCCCAGGCAAAATCGGCGATCCCAGTTTCTGTCGCAACGAGAAGGCCCTCGTGAACCTGGCTAATAGTGTAGCCATCCGCAGCCCGGCGCGACGCTTCGCGCAGACCAACGGTTCCGCTAGCTCCAGGCATGTTGATTATCGGCATCTCGGCATCGAGGAAGGGCTCAACATTGTTGGAAATCAGCCGCATGAGTGTATCCGACCCTCCACCCGGCGACCAAGGTACGATAAATTCAACGGCTCGCTCAGGATACTCTTCTGCGCTGGCTGGCGCGGCGACGATAGTCACGGCGACGAGAAGGGCTGCAAGGCCCGAACTGACTTTCATGAAAATATTACGGTTTTTCATGGGAATACTCCTGTGATTGAAGCAGCGGTTTAATCGTCGAAACTGTGAAAGCTCTTCGACCATAACACAAGATTTACACCGGCAAAGCGCGAATTACTTGCCATTATGTTTAGAAAAACTTACTTTATAGCCATGGATACCAGACAGCTCGAAACTCTTCTCGCCGTCGCGCAGCATGGTGGCTTTGCCGCAGGGGCTCAGGCAGTCAATCTTACCGCCTCTGCAGTAAGCCAGCAGATTGCCTCGCTCGAATCAGAGCTTGGCGCAAAGCTTTTCGACCGCGCCAACCGCCCCCCAACACTGACGCCTAAGGGTGCCGAAATGGTGCGCTCGGCCCGCGCTATCCTCCAGATAGTGACCGAGACCAAGACTTCGGTCACCGGCAGGCAGGTGAGCGAGACTATGGCCTTGGGTTCATTGCGCACGGGCGCGAATTCTCTGGTGCCAAGGGCACTTGCAAGCCTACGCATGACTTACCCGGAATTGAATTTCCGCTTACATATCGGCATGGCCGAAGAGCTTATTAGTGAAGTCGTCTCAGGGCATCTTGATGCCGCGCTCGTGGCAGATTACATCGCCGTTCCGCAAAGCCTGCGCTGGACGCCAGTGATAAATGAACCGCTCGTCGTATTAACTCCAAAGGGGAAAGGCGAGCGTTCGCTCGAAGACCTGATTCGCAAGGTGCCCTATATCCGCTACAGCACACAGGTGCAGCTTTCCCGGCAGATTGACACCGAGATCGCCCGGCTCTCTTCGGCACCGCTGCAGGTGGTTTTGGTCAATACCATGACGGCGGTAGTCGGCTGCGTTCAAGCGGGGCTTGGATTCGCTGTGGTACCCCAAATCGCGTTACAGGATATGATCACCGACTCACTCGATTGGTCCCCCTTCGGCACACCACCTATTCACCGCCGGCTTGGCGTAGTTCAGCGTGCAACCTCAAGCCGTGAAGAAGTGCTTGCCGCGCTCATCACCGCGCTAGAACAACATGGTCAGGTACTATCAGAGGAAACCTGGTTGAAACGTGCAGAGTGGCGAAGTAACCTCCCAACTTAAATAAACACAGCCCTTTCGTTATTTCAAAACCTCAACGGAGATCATTCGTCTAGCAGTTATGGTGTACGCTTCTGGTGGAATAGATTTGGCCGATGTTTGCGGCTGAAATCCGAAAGAAACGGATCAATCGGATGCGTGCTTTCTCGAATTGGCGGTGGCATTTGGATGAGGTTTTCGTGAAAACCCGCCACGCATAATTCTGGTGCGTTTTTGGAAGTTAAAGACCTTTAAAACACACTAATTCCCGCCAAAGTCGCCAAATGTACTCAGGCTTGTTATAAACTCGCCCGAGTGCAGTCCTCCGGTAGTGAATGGCTAGTGTAATTATTTCTAAAACAAGGATTTTCCCATTGGAACTACTGAGTCAATACAGCCTTAGCTGGATCATCGGGCTGGTGTTAGCGTTGTCTTTCACCGGTATTATCGCCGGGCTGATGGCCGGCTTGCTGGGCGTCGGCGGTGGTATTGTTATCGTGCCGGTTTTGTATCACCTGTTTACGCTGCTGGGCATCGATGAGTCGGTGAAAATGCATGTCGCTGTAGGCACGTCGCTCGCCACCATCATTCCCACCTCACTGCGCTCGGCCCGGGCCCATGCAGCTAAAGGCAACCTCGATTCGGCCCTGCTCAAATCGCTGGCACCGTCATTGTTAGTCGGTGTGCTGATCGGCACTCTGGTCAGTGGTATGGTGACCGGTCAAGTGTTGTCGATCGTGTTCGGGGTCGTCGGTCTGATTGTTGCGGCCAACATGGCCTTTAGCAAGGAACCAGCGGCACTGGCCGATACCCTACCCAAAGGCATCGTGCGCCATAGCCTGGGTACGGGCATTGCTGGTTTTTCCACCTTGATGGGCATCGGCGGCGGCACGCTCAGTGTGCCGGTGCTGAGCCGCTTCCAAGTGCCCATGCACCGCGCCGTCGGCACGGCAGCAGCCATTGGTATTTTTATCAGCATTCCCGGTGCGCTGGGCTTTCTGATTAACGGATGGGGCGTACCTGAGCGGCCGCCATTTTCATTGGGGTATGTGAATCTGATCGGCTTCGCGCTGATCGTCCCGATGACGTTATGGACAGCCCCCATTGGTGCGCGCATTGCCCACGCCATAAACGCCCGGCTGTTGCGCCAGTTATTCGCCGTGTTCCTGCTGATTACCGCCGTGCGCATGCTGTATGGAGTTTTGGTCCAGTAGCAATCGATGTGACGGATGATGACGACGAGTATTTTCCAATCCATAAATGAGTCTGGAGGAGAAAGGGGGAGTGGTTCCCTATTAGCCTGTTCTCAGGGCTTGTCCATGGATGGTTTTGAAGAGTTCCTGACGGGCCTTTTGTAGCCGGTCCGCCGCCTGATTGTCACTGATCTGATGAGCGACCTTGTCGAGTATCTCAAAGCGGGTTCCGGGTTTCAAATAGTCACCGGTCTGGAAAATTACCTGCAGTCACAGGTTGAAGACGACTGAGCCATCTTCCACACAAAAGGACAGGCAACATGAAAGGCAACCAGACAATCATCGATGGGCTGAACTCGCTGCTGGCCAGTGAACTGGCCGCAATGGATTAGTACTTCATCCACTCAGAAATGTACCTCGACCGGGGTTTGACAAAACTGTACGACAGGATTTCTCACGAGTCCGACGACGAGAAAGGCCATGCGAAGAAGTTGATCGAGAGAATGCTGTTTCTCGAAGGCACACCAGACATGATCACCCGCGACAAGATTAACATCGGCAGCGATGTGCCAGAGATGCTGCCGAGCGATCTCTACACCGAATATGCCGTCGATGCCAGACTGAAGACGGTGATTGCGCTCTGCGAAAGCGAAAGCGACTTCGTGACCAGGGACATGCTCGTGGTGGTGCTTGAAGACACCGAGACGGATCACGCCCATTTTCTGGAGCAGCAGCTCAGGCTGATAAAGACGATGGGGCTGCCGAACTATCTGCAGGCCCAGATCGGAAGTGGGCAATCAACAAGCTGAGTCAGGCGGCTTTCCTGGATTGGTCTGTAGAAGTCAGTCAAGAAAATTTAATGAAAATGCAAATCGTTGTCAAAACCCTCATTGAGGACTATCGCTCAATCAATCAGTCAATCAGCTCAGCCTTGACCCTGCCAAACGCAGCAATCGCCGCATCGATATCTTCCGCTGTTAACGCCGCACTCATTTGCGTCCGAATGCGCGCCTGGCCTTTCGGCACGACAGGGAAGGAAAATGCGACCACATATACCCCTTCCTTCTGTAAGGCCTCCGCGAAACGCGCCGCGAGTGCGGCATCGTGCAACATCACCGGAACGATCGGATGCTCGCCGGGTAGCAGCTCAAAGCCCAGTGTCTCCAGTCCCTGCCTGAATCTCGCGGTGTTCTCGCGAAGCTGGCGGCGCAAAGCACCCGAGTCCATGACGAGGTCAAGTGCCTTGAGGGCACCGGCGACTACCGGAGGTGCAACGCTGTTGGAAAACAGGTAGGGGCGCGAGCGCTGCCTGAGCAGTTCCACGACTTCTCGACGGCCGCTGGTGTAGCCTCCGCTTGCGCCACCAAGCGCCTTGCCCAAAGTACCCGTAGTGATATCCACTCGATCCATACATCCACGGTACTCATGCGTTCCCCTGCCCTGTTCACCGATAAAACCAGTGGCATGGCAGTCGTCGAAATGCACGAGCGCTCCATATTTTTCGGCAAGATCGCAGATCTGGTCTAGCTTTGCGATGTAGCCATCCATTGAAAAGACGCCATCGCTGGTGATCAGCTTGAAGCGAGCGCCGTTTGCATCAGCGAGCTGCAACTGCGTCTCCAGATCG
>JBDNIR010000379.1:0-6949 GCA_041688195.1 Marinobacter sp. | reverse complement strand
TGCTCGTAGGGGCATGGCGTAAAGCCGGACCCACGATCGAGATCACCTTTGACACTGCGGGCAGCCTCACCCCAGAGAAATCCCCGGTTAAATACCGGAACGTGGCGATCGGTGAAGTCAGGGAAATTACGCTCAGTGAGAACCACCAGAATGTCGTTGTCACCGTGGACCTGAATAAAGACGCCGAAGCGTTTGCCCGGGAAGATGCCCGTTTCTGGGTGGTAAAGCCACGCATCGGGGCAGCCGGTGTCTCGGGGTTGGGTACCCTGTTATCTGGAGATTTCATCGCTGCCACCCCGGGCACATCGGACACCTCCGGGAAAACCTTCCGGGGACTCGAAACGCCACCACCAATCACCTATGACGAACCCGGCAAGCGCTTCAGTCTGAAAGCTCCTGACCTCGGCTCCCTGGATATCGGGTCGGCTGTGTACTACCGCAAGGTAAGGGTTGGCGAGGTTGTCTCCTATGAGCTGGACCCCTCCGGTGAGTGGGTCAATGTGGGTATATTTATCACCGCCCCGGATGATCAATATGTCACGACCAACAGCCGGTTCTGGAACGCCAGTGGTATTGACCTCGGGGTGACCACAGAGGGCATCGAACTCGATCTGCAGTCCCTTGCAGCAGTACTTGCAGGTGGGATTGCCTTTGAAGTGCCAGTCCGGGAGCCCGTCTCAGAGGTCGCCAGCGCCGACCAGAAATTCACACTGTATCACGACAGAGCCACAGCGATGGCGCCTGACAAGGGCACTGCCCATTCTATTCGTATGCGTTTTGACCAATCGTTGTTGGGTCTCAACGAGGAAGCCGCCGTTTACTTTATGGGCAATGAAATTGGTGAAGTAACCAGCGTAACTCTGGATTACGATGCCAGGCAGCAAACCTTTCCGGTGGTAGTGGACGCCAGGATTTACCCCCGACTGATGGGGCAGGCTTATGACCAACTGCTCGAGACTGTCGGTGATGAAACTGATGATGACGCCAGTAAGTTACCCATAGCGACACGACTGTTCCGGCAGTTGGTCGAACATGGCTTGCGGGCTGAGGCGCGCACCAGCAACATTCTGACCGGACAGCTTCACATTGCGCTGGAATTTTATCCGGCGGCGCAAAGCACCCGGGAGCCCATTTCACTGGTCAATCCGAATCAAATCCTGATTCCAACCCAGGCCACCAACCTCGACAAAATGCAGGATCAGCTCACATCCATACTGGACACTCTCAACTCTCTGCCGCTAGGCAACATCTCCAGCAATCTGGAGGGCAGCCTGGCAGAGCTGCAACAGACACTGAGGGCGATCAATAATGAAGCACTACCAGCAACCCTCAAGACATTACAGGGGATGGATGAACTTATGAATAGCATGGCATCAACGCTGGCCTCGGCCGAAGCCACCTTGTCGCCAAACTCACCGGAACGCCAGCGCCTGGGCCTTGCTCTGGACGAGGTTGAGCGTATGTCACGGTCTGTCAGGGAGCTTTCGGATTATCTGCGCCGCCACCCGGAATCGCTGGTACGGGGCCGGAGCGAACGGAGCCAGAGTGAGCTTGGCCAATGAAGCAATCACTTATCGAAAGACCTGGGTTCGAGTCCGGCTCAAAAGGGCTTCTCTCATTGCTTCTTGTGGTTGCCTTGTCGGCCTGCAGCAGCCCGCAGATTCGTATTCACACACTGGTGCCGCCACCGCAGGTAAGCGAAATAGACGGCAACAGTGACGCAATAGTCGTGGAGCACGTGAGCGTACCACCACAACTCAACCGCACCGAGTTGATTCTCCGTAAAGGTGACAGTCAGCTTCTGATACTGGAATCAGACTGGTGGGGCGCACCGTTGCCGGAAGAAATTCGCAGTGCCCTAGCCACTCGGCTCGGCCAGACAGCAAGTGCAGATTACCTGACACGAGCCTGGGTATCGGTTACGCGATTTGATGCAATACCCGGCCAAAGCGTCTGGCTGGATGCCGACTATCGGCTGGCCGGTAACCCGGACCTGGCGACGTCAGAGCTGACATGCAGCATTCGACACCGTAATGACGCAGGCAACACCGTGAACTCAATGGTCCGCGCACACCAATTGAACGTTGAGGCACTGGCTGAGGATATTATCGCGACGGTGCGCTCCCTCAACGCTGGCAGCCCGGGCTGCCCATAACCGCCAACGCGGGTAGCAATCCGCGCTCAGTCGTCACTCATAGAGATACTTGGAATGGGTGAACTCAGATTGCGGGCTCGCTGAGACAGGGTCGCCCCTACCCGGCGAGCAATATCGCGGTAGCGTCGCGCCACTTCTGAATCCGGCTCCGCCGTCACGGAGGGCGTGCCACCATCCGTCTGTTCACGGATAGTTATGTGCAACGGCAACTGGCCTAGCAATGTAGTGTCGTAGTCGTCAGCTACGCGCCCGCCGCCGCCTTCACCGAAAAGGTGCTCTTCATACCCGCAGTTGCTGCAGATATGCACGCTCATATTTTCCACCACACCCAACACCGGAATTTCGACCTTACGAAACATCTCGATGCCTTTCTTGCAATCCAGCAGCGCGATGTCCTGGGGGGTGGTGACAATCACTGCACCAGTAACCGGCACTTTCTGCGCCAGAGTGAGCTGAATATCGCCAGTGCCCGGTGGCATATCTACCACCAGGTAGTCCAGATCATCCCACAGGGTCTGGGTCAATAATTGCTGAACCGCACCGCTGACCATCGGTCCGCGCCACACCATCGGGGTCTTGTCGTTGACCAGAAACGCCATCGACATGGCCTGAACGCCATGAGCGGGCACCGGGATAAAGTATTTGCCCTCCTTTGTGTCCGGTTTCTGGCCCTCCGGAATACCCAGCATCATGCCAACGCTCGGCCCATATATATCCGCATCCAGAAGACCCACCCGGGCACCTTCCTGGCTCAGGGCCAGGGCGAGATTGACCGCCGTGGTTGACTTGCCCACGCCACCCTTGCCGGACGCTACCGCGATAATGTTCTTTACCCCGGCAATGGACTGCAGATTTCCCTGGGCCTGGTGTGCACGAATACGCTGGCTTACATTCACCGTCGCTGCGGTCACACCCTGGACGCCCTCAATTGCGTTCCGGACGATTTCCCTCAACGCACCGGCAATACCTGCTGACGCGTAAGGCAGCTCAACGGTCAGCGTGACCTGGCCATCATCACTGGCGACCAGAGCCTTGACCGCGTTCAGCTCGTAGAGATTCTGCTCAAGATAGGGGTCCTGATAAAGACTTACGGCGGCCTCAAGGGCTTGTTGGGAAATCTGGGTCATCGAACTCTCCACGGGGGTAAAATTCAAAAAAAGCGGGCAACAGTGACGAAAAAAAGTGCTGGCCGGATGAAAAAAAGGTGCCCGGAAGGTATCATCTGAGCCCGCTTCTGACCATAACCATTCTCGATCAAGGTTCGGACCTAAAATGACGCAAGCGAGCTCACTGAAACAGCGCGATATTCTGGTGACAAGTGCCCTACCCTATGCCAATGGGCCCATTCATCTCGGGCATTTGCTGGAATACATCCAAACCGACATCTGGGTGCGCTATCAGAAGATGCGTGGCCACAACTGCCACTACGTTTGCGCTGATGATGCTCACGGTACCGCCATTATGCTACGTGCAGAGCATGAAGGCATCACCTCCGAGCAACTGATTGCGCGCATCAACAAGGAGCATCAGGAAGATTTCAGCGGCTTCCACGTGAATTTTGACAACTACTACTCGACGCACTCGGACGAAAACCAGTCTTTCTCCAACTACATCTACAAGCAGTTGCAGGACAACGGGCACATTGCCACCCGAAAGATCATCCAGGCTTACGATCCGGAAAAACAAATGTTCCTGGCGGACCGGTTCATTAAAGGCACCTGTCCCAAATGCAAAACCGAAGACCAGTACGGTGATAACTGCGAAGCCTGCGGTGCCACCTACACGCCAGCTGAGTTGATCAACCCCCGTTCGGCGGTATCCGGTGCCACACCGATTGAGAAGGAATCTGAACACTACTTCTTCCGTCTACCGGAGTTCGCGGACTTCCTGCAAACCTGGACCCGCAGCGGCACCCTTCAGCCTCAGGTAGCAAACAAACTCGCCGAATGGCTGGATGCGGGCCTGCAAGAATGGGACATCAGCCGTGATGCGCCCTATTTCGGGTTTGAAATCCCCGACGCGCCCGACAAATATTTCTATGTCTGGCTGGATGCCCCGATTGGCTATCTCGCCAGCTTCAAGAACCTGTGCGACCGGGAAGGCATAGATTTCAACCATTTCTTGAAGCCCGATTCCACTGCCGAGGTTTATCATTTTATCGGCAAGGACATTATTAACTTCCACGCCCTGTTCTGGCCGGCCATGTTGCACAGCGCCGGCTACCGCACGCCCAGCGCCATTTATGCCCACGGCTTTGTGACGGTTAACGGCAAGAAAATGTCCAAATCCCGGGGCACGTTTATCATGGCCCGCACGTATCTGGACCACCTGAATCCGGAATACCTGCGCTATTACTTCGCCGCGAAACTCACCGGCAGCGTCGACGACATGGATCTGAACCTGGAAGATTTCGCGTTCCGGGTGAACTCTGACCTGGTGGGCAAGGTGGTCAACATCGCCAGCCGCAGCGCGGGCTTTATCACCAAGCGCTTTGACGGCAAGCTCAGCCAAGTAACTGAAACTGACCACATGAAGACCTTCATTGCGGCTGGCGACGACATTGCCGGTTGTTACGAAGCCCGTGAATTCGGTCGGGCCATGCGTCGTATCATAGAGCTGGCGGATATTGCCAACCAGTACGTCAATGACGAGCAGCCCTGGGTAATCGCCAAGCAGGACGGTCAGGACGAAAAGCTCCAGGCCATCTGCACCAACGCACTCAACATGTTCCATTTATTGATGACCTACCTGGCGCCGGTCTTGCCGAAAACGGCCGAAGCATCAGAGGCGTTTCTCGATACCCGACTTGACTGGAACAATCGATCACAGCGCCTTGAAAATCATGCAATCAACAAATTCAGCCCGCTGATGAACCGGGTTGAGATGCCCCAGATCGACAAGATGCTGGAGGCCTCGAAAGAGGAAATGCCCGCCGCTGTGGGTGATAAGCCGCCGGCACAAAAAAACGCAGAGCCCATCGCCGATGAAATCGAATTCGGCGACTTCGCCAAAGTCGACCTGCGGGTGGCAAAAATCGTCAAGGCTGAGCATGTGGCAGGCGCCGATAAGCTGTTGCGGCTGACCCTGAATATCGGTGAAGGCGAGCGCAATGTGTTCGCTGGCATCAAGTCGGCCTACACACCCGAGCAACTCCAGGGCCGTATGACTGTGATGGTTGCAAACCTCAAGCCCCGCAAGATGAAGTTCGGCATGTCCGAGGGCATGGTGCTGGCAGCCGGCCCCGGTGGTAAGGATATCTTTATCCTGTCACCGGACTCCGGCGCCACACCCGGCATGCGAATCATGTAAGACGAGAGCAAAGCACGATGTCGGAATACCTGCTCATACTGGTCAGCACCATCCTGGTGAACAACTTCGTGTTGGTTCAGTTTCTTGGCTTATGTCCGTTTATGGGTGTATCCGGGAAGCTGGAAACAGCTATGGGCATGTCCCTGGCCACCACCTTTGTGCTGACCCTCGCCTCCATCTGCAGTTATCTGGCGTTCACCTACCTGCTGGCACCCCTGGATCTCGAGTTTCTCAAGACCATTACCTTTATCCTGGTCATCGCGGTAGTGGTTCAGTTCACCGAGATGGTAGTACGCAAAACCAGCCCTTTACTCTATCGGGTTCTGGGTATCTTCCTGCCGCTGATCACCACCAACTGCGCGGTGCTAGGGGTCGCATTGCTCAACCTCAACCGCCAGAATAACTTTGTCGAATCGGTTTTGTATGGCTTTGGCGCGGCAGCCGGTTTTTCCCTTGTACTGGTAATGTTTGCCGCCATGCGAGAGCGTATAGCCGTGTCCGATGTACCAGCGGTATTTCAAGGTGCCTCTATCGGCTTGATTACCGCCGGTCTCATGTCGCTTGCGTTCCTGGGCTTCACCGGCCTGGTCGGCGTGTAAAGGAGGTAAACTATGTGGACAGGTATTCTGGTTGCTGTCGCGGTTCTCCTTGTGCTGGCGCTCATCTTCGGCGGCATCCTCGGCTACGCTGCAGAACGCTTCCGGGTCGAAGGCAACCCGCTGGTCGAACAAATTGACTCGTTGCTTCCACAAACCCAGTGCGGACAATGCGGCTTTCCCGGCTGCCGTCCTTATGCCGAATCCATTGCCAACGGGGATGCCATCAACAGATGTCCGCCCGGTGGTGAAGGCACTATCAAGGCCCTGGCGGACCTACTGGGTATCGAACCCCAGCCACTGGATGCCGAACACGGAATCGAGCAGGAAAAGCGGGTCGCCATCATTCGCGAAGATGAATGCATCGGCTGTACCAAGTGCATCCAGGCGTGCCCGGTGGATGCCATCCTGGGCTCGGCAAAACATATGCATACGGTGATCGAGAGCGAATGCACCGGCTGCGACCTCTGTGTTGAACCCTGTCCGGTAGATTGCATCGATATGGTGACGATAGCACCCGATATCCGGAACTGGACGTGGAGCCCTCCCAGCAAATCAATTATTGCCACCGATCGTCAGGGAGCAACTGCCTGATGCGCAAGCTATGGGATTTCTCCGGCGGCATTCATCCACCGCAGCGCAAGAACCAGTCCAATGGCGAGCCCATCCGCCACGCAGGGCTGCCGCCAAAGCTGATTTTACCCTTGCAGCAACACCTTGGCTCCCCTGCTGAAACCCGCGTAGCGGTTGGCGATACCGTATTGAAAGGCGATGGTCTGGCCGCTGCTATCGGCACCCTGGGCGTCCCGGTCCACGCCCCAACCTCTGGTAAAATAGAGGCAATTTCACGACAGCCGGTTCCCCATCCCTCGGGTATGGTGGACTGGTG
>JBDNIR010000064.1:0-3382 GCA_041688195.1 Marinobacter sp. | reverse complement strand
GGCACTGAGTTGGCGCTGCATAAGCCGGGTCAGTACATTACCGTAAAACTGCCTTCGCCGGATGGTGGCACCACAATGCGTAACTACAGTCTCTCCAACATGCCCGGTGAGCCGTGGTTCCGTATCAGTGTGAAGCGCGAAGCCGCGACCGAAGCCGGTGCGCCGGATGAGTCACCGGCGGATCGCCATGTGACTTTTATCCAGTGTGCGCTGAACGGCCGGGTACAACCGTTTGCAGAGGAACTGGCGGCTCTGCAGAAGCGCTACGATAATCTCCACCTGCACGTGCGTTTCAGCGAGCCCACTAAGGACCATCTGGTTTCGGGCCGGGGCGACAGTCAGGGCCTGATTGATGAAGCCCTGCTGGATGAGCTGGTCGGCGATGCCCAGCCAGCTTGGTACGTTTGCGGTCCAACGCCGATGCTGCGGCATGTCTATCCTCTACTGAAGGCCCGGGGCGTAGCGGACGAGGATCTTCACTATGAGTTCTTTGGTCCGGCCGAAGCCCTGGCTCAAGCTTATTGAGACACCCAAGTGTATCAATTCTTCAATCAACATGACCTGAACCAAGAATCCCACTCAGAAGTCGATCCACGCGCCTGTTTTTGGAGAACGTACGGTTTTGGGTGTCCCTGTTTCACGGTTGATCTACTCGTCAGGGGCTTCGGTATCCGATGCTTTGTGGATGAGTTCTGCGATTAATGCTCGTGGATACCGGCGCTTCCCCGGAAGGACCCACCGAAGGCCAGCAAAAGCTTTCGGAAAGTCCGGACCCAGTTTCCTCTCTGGCGGGCCGACAATGGAGACGGCGCGCCAGCAACTGAGTTTGCCATGGGCTGTCCTCATCCGTGCGCACTTCGGTATTGGTAAGGATCAGATCAAGATAGTGGCTGGTCAGTCGATTCAGCAGATTGGTCAGGCCGTGTGCGTGCAGGCTTTGATTCTGGCCGTTGCGGGGCTGACCACAGTGCTGGCTGCGCTGGATCAACTCATCGCGGTCAACCCGCTTTGGGAGCACCGGCCGCAGGGTATGCAGTTCACCTCGGCAAGGCTCTCTGCCCTTCAGGGATTCCAGAGCCTGATGCCTGCACCCTGGTATCGGGAACTCTGGCAAAACCCGATTCAGGAGACGCACCTGCATCAGGCCGCGCGCGAGTTGGGCGTGCCAGCCAACACCAGCCAGTTGCTGCTGGAACTGGCCAGGCCTTTACAGGACAGCCATTTCATGATGGTCAGTGACTGGCTGGATAACACCCACCACGACCATGGCATTGCAATTCTCATGCGTGATAACGGCTTGGTCGAACGCTTCAGGGCACTGCCGGACAACGCGGAAGCGTTGCTGATGGAGGCCTTCGAGGGAATGGGCATCGAACTCGAGCAGGTTGAAAACGTCACCCTGTCACTGCTTTTGTCCATCAACGGTTGGTGGCAATCCAACAGAGAAACAATCAGCAAAAGCCGTTCTGGGTCTGGCAACGCGCTCTTGACCTATCCTATCAGACAGACATTGAGCGCAAACTCTCAGCGCCGCCACCCGAGCCGATCCCAAGCCCGTGAGGCAGAGTGTGTTGATACTGGAGCGCGATCCTCAAAGCTGAACCTGAAAGCCCGCTTGGATAATGCATGGAACTCACCCGCCGCGAATTTCTGCATGACTACGATTGGCGCAACGACAGCGACTTTCAAACCCTGGACCTGATCCTGAGCGTACCGATGGTGGTGACAAACTGGATTAACATGCAGTACAACCTGTCCACCAGCGACAACCTCCACTGGGGCTCCGAAAATAAAGTGCTACATAACGTGGTGGGTGGGCATACCGGCGCTTCCGGAGGCTTCGCGGAGAGTTTGAACGGGTGAGCATGGCAGTGATGATTTGAAACCGGTTCGGCCTGCGCCCGAGAAAAAGCACGAGCTGCATCAGGAGCTTCCGCTTGATTTCCCCGATCCGTTTTTCAGGACGCTGCATTACATCATTCGCTTTGCGATCCGTGTGCTGGCACTGGGCGCGACCTACTGGCTGCTCCGGCAGGGCCAAGAGCATGAAAAGTGGGATGACTGAAGCCCCTGCCGGTTAAGCCTTGGTTTGCGTTAGCCCGTGGCTGAAAGCTAGTCCTCGTCGCTGAAAGCCGACCGGTGGAACTCTGCAGCCGCTTCTGCTTCCCTGACGCCCGTTTCTCAAAGTTCTGGTACGTCGCCACCTGCCAGCACCTCAAGCACTGCATGAACCCCGTTGGACAGCGAGGTAAGGTTGTAACCGCCCTCCAGAACGAACGCGAGTCTGCCCTCGCAGTGCTTGTCGGCAATGTCCTGAATGATCCTGGTCAGCACCTTGAAGCCGTCGTAGCTAAGGTTCAACGCCATGTCGTTGCGGTGGGGGTCAAATCCTGCCGCGTTTTTCCACGCGGCTGGGCATGAAAGGCAAGTCTACCTCGGGATTATGTCCCAGCATTACCTCATCATAAAACACTTTTACACTGCGATCGCCGATCACGAGACTCTCCCCTTCTTGAGCTCTTTCGGTTGCCTGTCAAAACGGCCGTTTCGACAGGCTTCATATCGTTGCGATTATGCCAGGGCTTCCTTCACAGTCGAGGTGAAGGCCGCGGCGCGAACACCGGTGGTTTTAAAACCCAACTTGGTCCAGGCTGCTTTAGCCGTTTCGTTAGACACGGCATATTCGAGAATCAGCTCATATACATGGTGGCTTTCCGCAAATGCCACCAACTCCCGGAGCAGGGCCCTGAAAATACCGAGGTTCCGAAACTCGGGCTCCACCCACACATCGTCAATTATTCCTGACCTGAAAGCCAACGCTTCCGCCTGCTCCCAGATGCCCTGGCTGTGCCAAATATAAACATAGCCCATGCCGACGAGGCCGGCATCCGGGTTCTCCGCGACAGCCAGTAGTTTGTTCTCATCTTTAAGGGAGGAGCGCAACACGTTCAAGAGCCGGTTGTGTTCATTCTCCCTGAGATTCTGCGGTGGCGCTCCGGAGACATGCAGCGCCAGCTTGACGAGGAACTCCACGAGCACCGGAAGGTCCTCTTCGCGCGCTTCCCGTATAACAAAATCTGCTCTACTGGTTTCTTTTCTGGCCATAAAAAACTCCTGGAACCGAACGACGAAGAACAACTCTCTGTGAAGATCAACCGGAGCCAGATCTTGTCATTTGCCCGAACTTGCGAATTCAAAGCTCTCCCACCAGCATAGAGGAGATTATGGTAGATTATTGAATCGTAGTGAACAATATCGGCAAAGAGCCGGGGATATCTTGAGCCTATGGGCCTTTCTCAATACCGTCTGATTCATATTGCGGCCTCCCTCGCAGTGGGGGTGAACCACATCAACCGCTCCATGGGATTGTCGGATCTGTATC
>JBDNIR010000378.1:0-2292 GCA_041688195.1 Marinobacter sp. | reverse complement strand
GGATGCTGGCGCCACCAGAGTGGATGTCGATATCGAGCAAGGCGGTGCTAAACTGATTCGCGTGCGGGATGACGGCGGCGGTATTGATGAAGCCGATCTGGCCCTGGCCCTGAGCCGTCACGCCACCAGTAAGATTGCAGAGCTCGAAGACCTGGAGGCGGTCCTGTCGCTTGGGTTTCGGGGCGAAGCCCTTGCCAGTATCAGTTCTGTTTCCCGTCTTTCACTGACTTCCCGAACGGCACTTCAGGAAGCTGCCTCAAGGGTGGAGGTCGAGGGCCGTGAGATGGACTCCCGGGTTTCACCGGCGGCCCATCCGGTTGGTACCACAGTGGAAGTTCGAGATTTGTTCTTCAATACACCGGCCCGCCGAAAATTCCTTCGAACTGAAAAAACCGAGCTTAATCACGTCGAGGAGTGTGTTCGTCGTCAAGCATTGAGCCGTTTCGATACCGGGTTTACGCTACGCCACAACCAAAAGGTGCTTCAGAGCCTGCGACCTGCGGAAACCCAGGTGGATCGTGAGCGTCGAGTCGGAGCGCTTTGCGGCCAGCAGTTTATTGACAACACTGTGGTGATCGATGCCGAGGCCACCGGGCTGAAGCTCTGGGGCTGGGTAGCACTGCCGACGTTTTCCCGCAGTCAGTCGGATTTGCAGTATTTCTTCGTAAATGGACGGGTTATACGAGACCGGTTGGTGGCCCACGCTGTCCGGCAGGCTTATCGGGACGTGCTTTACAATAACCGCCATCCTGCCTTTGTGCTGTACCTGGAAGTAGACCCTGCCAACGTCGACGTGAATGTGCACCCGACCAAGCATGAGGTTCGATTCCGCGATGGGCGCCTGGTCCATGATTTTATTTTCAGAACTCTGCACCGCACCCTTGCCGAGGTAAAACCGGATGATCATTTCCGCGGAGCAATGGCCCAGTCTTTTAGTCGAGACATGTCGGGTGTGCAGCCTGAAGAAGCGGCTTCCTATTCCCCTTCCCCGTCTCAGCCCCGACATTATACCGGCCAAAAAGATTGGCAGGCGCGGGATCAGATGGCCTTTTATCAAGCCCTAAATCAGGGCGGTGGTGTCACGCATCAAGCCACAACAACCTCTCCCGCTATGAGCAGCGAAGCACTGCCCACCCCTCCGATGGCAGACGGCGAAGACCCAGCACTGGGTTACGCCATTGCTCAGTTGCACGGTATCTACATTTTGGCCCAGAGCCGTCAGGGCCTCATTATGGTGGATATGCATGCGGCCCACGAGCGCATTACCTATGAGCGTATGAAGCGCGCCCTCAGTCAGCAGGATATCAAGAGTCAGCCGTTGCTGGTCCCGGTATCGCTGGCGGTGAGCCAGAAGGAGGCCGCTCTGGCAGAAACCCACGGCGAGGGGTTGCAGCAGCTAGGTTTGATTGTAGAGCGCATAGGTCCTGAGACCCTGGCGGTGCGGCAGGTTCCCGCGTTGCTCAGGGGGGCGGACACTGAGCAACTGCTTCGCGACGTACTGGCTGACCTGATTGAGCACGGCCAGAGTGATCGGATAGAAGCGGTAACCCACGAATTATTGGGCACTATGGCATGTCACGGTTCCGTTCGGGCGAACCGACAGCTAACGATTCCGGAAATGAATGCCTTGCTGCGTGACATGGAAGCCACCGAGCGCAGCGGGCAGTGCAATCACGGCCGCCCGACCTGGACGCTGATGACCATGACAGAGCTGGACAAGCTCTTCCTGCGGGGGCGTTAGTGGCGAAAGTAAAGGGTATAGCAAGCGATCCGGACGGTGAAGTGATGCGCCCTCCTGTCATCTTCCTGATGGGGCCGACTGCATCCGGAAAGACCGATCTGGCTATGCAGCTATGTGAACGATTGCCGTGCGATATCATCAGTGTGGATTCGGCCATGGTGTATCGCGGTATGGACATCGGCACTGCAAAACCGAGTCTGGAAGAGCAGGCTCGCGCGCCTCATCGCCTGATTGATATTTGTGATCCTGCTGGCACTTACTCGGCTGCCGATTTTTGTCGCGACGCCCGTCGTGAAATGGCAAGCATCACTGCGGCCGGACGAATTCCACTTTTGGTCGGTGGAACAATGATGTATTTTAAGTCCTTGCTAAACGGGCTGTCGGATATGCCTTCCGCCGATCCGGCGCTTCGGCGCGAGCTTGAAGTTGTTGCAGCTAAACAAGGGTGGGGGGCGCTGCACGAGGAGTTGAGGCGTCTCGATCCGGTTGCGGTGGAGCTGATCCATCCGAATAATCACCAGCGGGTGCTCAGGGCTGTTGAGGTCATCCGT
>JBDNIR010000377.1:0-2367 GCA_041688195.1 Marinobacter sp. | reverse complement strand
TTTTGTTAGTAGGTTCGAAACGCTCCAGGCATATTTCTGGAGATAGTGCTCTTGAAACTGATCTATTTCTTCACGGTGCGCTTGCGTTAAATCAATATCATCCCAGCCATTGAGTAACTTGGTACGCCATATACTGTTAATGACAAATTTGATGCACAGATCGCCACAGCGGATAGACATATCGTTCAAATCCACCGTTACTGGCTGGATATCGCTCGCCAGCTTGATAAGCAGTGACTCACAGTCTGCTTCGGATACGACCGCTGGCAGCAAACCATTATTCACTGCACTGGAGGAGAAAATATCACCAAAGCTGGGCGCAATGACACAGCGATACCCGGCATCGACCAGTGCATATACAGCCGCTTCGCGTGAAGAGCCTGCGCCGAAGTTACGACGTGTAACCATGATGCGAGCTTCGTCCGCTGCTGATGAATTCAACGGAAAATCAGGCTTAACAGTACCGTCGGCACTGTAGCGCAAGTCATACAATAGAAACTGGCCATAGCCCACGCTACGGGATTCCTTCATGAATCGAGCTGGAATTAGTTGATCAGTATCCACGTTGGCAACTGGAATGGAGCATGCTTTGGCTGTTAATTGAGTAAAAGCATCCATAACGACCTCCTATGCCACTGTCGACTGGCTGATGAATTCTCTGACATCAGCCAGATTTCCGGATATGGCGGCGGCGGCTACCATCATTGGAGACATAAGGTGCGTGCGAGACCCGGGTCCCTGTCGACCTTTGAAGTTTCGATTGGTGGAAGATGCACACCTCTGCCCGGATGCGACCAGATCGCCATTCATACCTACACACATCGAGCAGCCAGACTCGTGCCACTCGAGCCCGGCACTGATGAAAATCTGATCCAGGCCTTCGGCCTCAGCGGCCTTCTTTACCTGTGTAGATCCGGGAGAAACAATACCGGGGACCTTACTTTTACGTCCCTTCAGAATCGAGGCGGCACTGCGCAGATCTTCCAGTCTTCCGTTGGTGCATGATCCTATGAACACCTGATCAATTTTTACATCAGTCAATGGCTGGCCCGGCACCAAACCCATATAATCAAGACTGTCCTGGACCTGCTGCGCATCTTCAGAAGACGCAATCTTACTGGGGTCTGGAACTGACGCGCTAATCGGCAAAGCCTGTTCCGGTGATACGCCCCAGGTTACTGTAGGCGCAATATCAGCGGCATTAAATCTGAACTCACGATCAAATACGGCATCATTGTCGGTTTTTAGCTTCTTCCAGTAATCCATTGCCTGGTCAAGTGCTTTACCCTTGGGTGCAAAGGGCCTGTCTTGCAAATAGGTAAACGTTTTTTCGTCAGGAGCAATCATGCCGCAACGAGCTCCACCTTCAATCGTCAGATTGCAAAGCGTCAGGCGGGCTTCAATACTCATTGCATCAACAGCGGTACCACAGTATTCAACAGCGTGGCCCCGGGCGCTTTCGGCGCCAAGCTTTGCGATCCAGTGCAGTGCGATATCTTTCGCACTGACTCCGGGTGAAAGGTCGCCATCAATGATAATGCGCATACTCTTGGGCTTGTATTGCCAAAGCGTCTGAGTAGCCAGTACGTGGGCTACTTCCGAGGCACCGATACCAAAGGCCAGAGCTCCCAGCGCTCCATGCGTTGAGGTGTGACTGTCGCCACAAACCATTATCAAACCAGGCAGGGTAATTCCCAGCTCCGGGCCGACAACATGAACGATTCCCTGGCGGGGGTCATCCAGACCCAGCAAAGTCACACCATGCTGGCTGGTATTGCTGACCAACTGCTCTATCACCTGTCTGATCTTTTCCGGCACCAGTGCCGTATTTCGCGTATGGGTAGGGACATAGTGATCTGCCAAACCAAAGGTGAGTTCAGGGTGGCGCAATGGCAAATCACGCCCGTTCAATTTATTGAATGCGTGAAACGAACCTTCATGGACAAAGTGTCGATCGATCCAAAGCAGACTCTGGCCGCCATCACTGCACAGAATCTCGTGGGCATCCCAGATTTTGTCGAACAAGGTCTTATTTGCTGTCATCTTGCCGATCCTCCCCTAAAAACGCTGTCTTTTTATAGCCATCTCTAATTGTATTACTTTTACTACATTTAAAATGTATATCAGTATTTTGCAGGCTGTCAAGCGTGATGTCCTGAAATAAGTCAGTCGGCAACAGAACAACGGGTGCTTTCTACACTGCCGAATCAACCGTTTGCCAATAGCGTGAGTCCTCGTCGCCTGCCCGGTTCAGATCAATCTGAATACGATAACGGTCGGGACGGTACAGGGCCGTAAGGTGCTCAACGCCTCGGCCTTTCTGATCAAAAACAACCCGGTTCAACGAGATCAGTGGCGACCCGACCG
>JBDNIR010000376.1:0-6584 GCA_041688195.1 Marinobacter sp. | reverse complement strand
TCGAGTCCGGATTCGCTGGCAGCGAAGTGATAGAAACGGCAGACCTGGACAGCGCCCTGCTGCTTACCCGCGAACATGACGACCTTGATCTGATTCTGCTGGACCTCAACATGCCAGGCATGCATGGCCTGAACGGGCTGATTTCCCTGCGCAATGAGGCACCGACGATTCCGGTGGTGATCGTCTCTGCGGAAGAGGACAAGCAAGTAGTCTTGCAGGCCATTACTTACGGCGCCATTGGCTTCATCACCAAGTCCTCGCCCCGGGCCCAGATGACGGAGGCCATTCAACAGATCCTCAATGGCAATGTGTACCTTCCCTCTGACATCATCCGCACCGGCAAGGAAAGCAACCGCCGACACCGGCAGGACGACAACCCGATCTCACCGGAATTGCTGAGCTCCCTGACCCGCCGGCAGTTACTGGTGCTTGAGCGCATGTCCAAGGGCGAGTCCAACAAGCAGATCGCCTACAACCTCAATATCGCGGAAACGACAGTGAAGGCCCACGTGTCGGCTATCCTGCGCAAGCTCGGAGTTCACAACCGGGTGCAGGCAATTCTGTCAGCCAGCAATGTGGATTTCAGCCAGTACCTGAAGCGCTAGCAGAGCCAAGCATATGGCTCAGGCGCGCCTCAAAAGGTGCGTCAGGGCGCTCCGCAGCTTGAGAGGTTTGACCGGTTTGTTCATCAGTAGATAGCCCTGATCTCGAATATGCTGTTTGAGCTCATTGCTGTAATTCGCGGTAATCATCAGCACTGGTAATGGGTAGGCACGACGCCGGTTGACTTCAGCCACGGCGTCTACCCCGTTCTCGTCGTTGTCCAGATGATAATCCGCCAGAATCAGGTCGACCTTCTCGGTGGCCAGGTCGACTCTTTCGGCCAACTCCTCCAGCGACACCGCCGTCACCACCTCGCAGCCCCAGCCCTCCAGCAGTGTCGCCATACCACTGCAGATGGCACGATCATTGTCGATCACCCAGATGCGGGCATCACTCAGATCCTGATCCTGCCGGATTACCTGGGGGGTATCTTCCTGCACCTGTTTGGGCCGTATATGACCGAGAGGCACCTCGACGGAAAAGACCGATCCCTTGCCCTCGGTGGAACTTACCGTGATTCGATGGTTCAGTATGCGGGCAACTTTATCGACGATAGCCAGCCCCAACCCGAGCCCCTTGTCCGCCGGGGAGCCAGCTGGCCGGATACGTTTGAACTCCTGAAAAATCTCGGTCAGCTTATCCGCCGGTATGCCAGGCCCGGTGTCCCATACCTGCAGCAATACACTGTTCCGGCGCCGACGACAGCCCAGCAAGATTCGGCCTTTACCGGTGTACCGGATGGCGTTGGTGAGAAAGTTGCGCAGGATTCGCGCCAGCAACTGGGAATCCGACTGCACGATCACGGACGAAGGCACGAAGTACAACTCCAGGCCTTCAGCCAGCGCCATCTGGCGGAACTCCCGGGCCAGGTTGTTGAGCAGATCCCGCAGATCAAAAGCGGTGACATCGGGCTTGATCACGCCTGCGTCCAGCTTGGAAATATCCACCAGCGTCCCCAGCAGGCTTTCAACATCATCCAGGGAGGTGCTGACCGAGCGCACCAGGCCTTCCGCTCTGGCACCTAAGGAATGCTCCAGCAACGCACTGCTAAAGAGTCTGGCCGCATTCAGAGGCTGCAGCAGATCGTGGCTGACCGCCGCCAGAAATTTGGTTTTTGACAGGTTGGCCCGCTCAGCCTCCAGCTTGGCATCCCTCAGCCGGGCCTCCACGGCGGATCGTTCGTTGATTTCCTGGCGCAGCTGGCTGTTCAGTCCGGTCAATGCTGACGTACGCTCTTTTACCCGGCGTTCAAGGTTGTCGTAGGCCTGCTGCAATGCCAATGCCGTCCGACGCCGGTCGGTAATATCGCGAATCATCACGAAGAACCCTACCACCCTGCCCTGATCATCGGTATTGGGCACATAGGAGCGCAACATGTAACGCTGTTCGCCCCGGGCGTTGGACTCTTCGAACTCAAACGTTACATTTTGCCCCGCCATAGCTTCCCGCATCCGGGGTAACAGGCGCTTATAAAGCGCTGGCTCGTGGACGCTGGCAAGATCACGGCCCAGCAAGGACTGCTGGTCGTCGCCGTACCAGGCTTCGTAGACCTTGTTGCAGAACTGGATGGTGAAACCCGCCCCGACATACGCAATCAATGCTGGCACATGATCTGTTACCAGCCGGATCCAGCGCTCACTTTCCTTGAGCGTTTCGGCGTAGCGGTAACGCTCGGTGATATCGGTGTAGGTGTTAACAAAACCACCGTCGGGCATCGGGTGGGTTTTGATTTCCAAAACGGTGCCGTCTTTTTGGCGGTGGATCTGCTCCTCCCGGGCAACTCGTTCATTGCCACTGAGCCTGGCGGCCGGTAACGGTAAAGCCGAGCTGGTCATGATCGCGGCGAACGGCGTTTCGGTACTGATCCGGTCAGCATCCAGGCCAGTCAGCGCCAGAAAACCATGATTCCAGATCTCCGGATAGCCAGATTCGTTGACCAGCACCACGCCTTGGGACAGGTTATCCACGGTGGACTGCAAAAGCCGGGATTTCTCTGCCAAAGCCTGTTCACGACGGGCAGTTTCAGTATTCTTGATATCGGTGATGTCGGAATACAGAACGACCAGCCCGCCTTCCCGAGTCGACCTTTCAGTCATTTGCACCCAACGCCCATTGGACAGCAGAAACACCGAGCCTTCGGCTGCCGGATCATTGTGCTCTTCCACAATCAGACCCGATGTCAGGGCTTCCCGGATCCTGTGCAGGCGCAGATTTTCCGCTTCAAGTTCCCGAATCCGGAGGTCCCTGGGGTCTTGGGAGGGGTCCTCGGACCGAACCTCAGTGGTCTCGGGCACTGACATCAGGTTGCCCAATCACCACCCCCGTGAATGTCTTGGTTAATATGCATACCCTCAAACTGCTCACCGTAGGTATTGAATCCGATCACTTTGTGCGTTTTCAGGAATGCGGAGGTTTCCTCCGCAACACCGGTCAGTTCGGCCTCCAGACGCCGCAGGTTATCCAGTAACGGCCCCGGCGCCATGGCGGTCATGACAATGCCGGTTTCAACGGCGCAGTAGAAAGTCAGGCTTTTGTCCGGATTCACCCGTTGGATGGAACGGATAAAGTAGTGGTTGCCGATCTTGACGGCCATCGGTCGCAGTGCAAACGTTTTACGGTCCAGGTCTTCAAACGCGACACCGGCAGCCCTGGTGTGAAACCGACCATTATAGAAAACATGAGTGTTGGCCAAGCGCTCGTCATCACCTGCCGAACCACCAAAATGCGGAATGGTCCCCAGTGCCGAGTTCAGAGTGGCAAGCACCAATTCCTCGCGGCTGGACAGGCCGTCGTGCAGGGTTATGGCAAATGTATTGCCCTTCACCGGGGCAATGTTTCCGGTTTTGCAGGTGCTCAACAGGCCGTCAATCAGGTCCTGGGCGCCCTGTAGGGAGAAACTTTCAAGCTCGCTGATCAATGCGCAGCCAATGGCAAAGTAACGCTGGTCGAATCCGATGGCGGTAATACACCCCCGGCCATAACCTTCCGGGGTAATCTCTCCTGCTGACGTGCATCCACAGACGCTAACACCGGCAAATACCCGTTCAAGGGAAGCGCCAAGACGACTGAGGTCGTATTCGGCGGAACAGAAGAACAGAACACAGCCAAGATTCTCATGGCTGAGTTGGCTGGCCAGATTGGTGGCAGCCAACATCGGATCCCGGATATTCGAACTGGCAACACGCACAGCAGATAGGGTAGTCGCGGACTTCATCAAGGCTGGTTCCGGTTTTGGGGACTGACCTATCGATTGTACGACTTCCCCTGGCCGGGCCAATGCGACTTCAGTGCTTTTGATTGGCACGCCAAATCTCACATAGACCATTGATTTTCATGCCTCCAAAACAAAACCCGCCATTATTCCAGGCACGAGGCCAACCAAAACAGCACTTTAGTGCTAAATTTCCTGGCGTTCCAGCGCTACCCTTATCGTAATCGCCGTAAAATACTGCCCATAGCCTCTTAATCACGCCATTCGCAGCACATTCAGGCGTTTTGGGGATCAAAGGTGTCGGGAGTTTTCATCATCGGCACCCGCCGAGAGGCCACCTTGTTGCATATCCATATACTGGCAGGCCGCCAAGTGTGCCTTAATTTCGGTATCAATCAACCGGGTCAGCAGGTCATCGACTTCGGCATTGAAGAAGGGCCGTAACCCGGGTGTCACCAGTCGGCTCATTGCTTTCCACAGCCCGCAGAAAACTGCCGAGCTTGTCGTGCAGCCCCCAGACCAATGGCCAGATGTTCTCCAAAGCCGCTTTTTTGAGCAAAAACTGTTCTGCGAGCACCTGATTGCCGGAGTTGCCGACCGGGGGTTCAGATGCATTGAACTGTTGCACCCGGAGCTCATCCATCTCATGCCACAACGTCGCATAAATCACTACGGTTAAGCATTCCATTGAGTTGGTGGCGTAATACTTGGTAATGTCATCAAGGCAAAATGATCCAGGTCATTTTGCTTATCGGATTGGCCATGGAATAATCAATTCCAAAGCGAAGAATCTACGATCCTCATGAGTTTTAATCACATGGCTGAACCAAGATGCAAAACCCGTCAGGCTTTAGCTTCTGCGCCTTGCTTGCTGGAGCAATCTGACACGGACCTGTTGGTGCCGCAGCCCGCCGGCGAAGTCCAGGCGTTGCTCAACAGCCTGAGCCGAGTTTTTGGACTCCGCTTGCCCGACCACAATGACGACCCGGACTACCGTTTTCTGAGCGCAGTCGCGAACCTGTTCCACAAAACCACCATCAACCCTGAAACCACACTCGAAATACACCAGCAACCCTGGGTAAACGTGTATCTGGTCCAGCACGGAGTGCTTCGGCTTTTTCGTGAAACCACGGCTGGCAAAGTGGCCATTCACCACTTCTTTACCGAAGGCGACATGATCTGGCCGGTATTTGGCCGCACCCGCACCGTCAGGAACACCCTTTGCCTGACGTCAGTCACTCACTGCACCCTCTGGGTGGCTGACTTCCGCGCTTTCCGTGCCAGTATTCGGGCTTGTAGCGGGGACCGCTGGGCACGGTTTGCGCTGGTGCTGATCGAGGAACTCGCCGAGCTTTCTACCATGCGGGAGTTTCATAAGCAGACCCTGTCGGCTGCTGAGCGTTATGCTATTTTGGTCCGCGATTACCCGGAGCTGATCAGGCGAGTGCCGGATTTTCAACTGGCCGCCTTTCTGGGTGTCGCTCCGGCAACATTCTCCCGTCTTAAACGGGCCGGAACAGGATATCAACCTCGAGCATACCAACTACCGTGTCCAGAAAGACGTGGTGTTTTCACCTCAGGACTGGCCCCAGGTACTGAAGGCTGATTTGTATCTGCCCGGCAGGACATGAACTGGGTCGCCGGGCAGGGAGGCGAGCTCAATGAACCCCATGGCGGGCCGGTGGCCGTGGTTGCGGGTAGCCTTCCCAGTGACCTCAGGACCTTCGGTGCCGGCAAACTGATTCGCCAGTTCCTTGGCGGCAGCCAGGAAGAGATGCCCGATGTTTACCGTGCCGCCTCACCGGCAGCTCACGTAACGGCTGCAGCGCCGCCCTTCTTCCTGTTTCACGGCGGCATGGACATGCTGGTGCCCACCGTGCAGGCGCGGGATTTCAGCGCATTGCTGGACAGCAAAGGGGTCGAAAACGAGCTATACATCATGCACTTGCGCGGCCACATCACCAGCTTTCTTACCAGCGGTAATGCTGTTGATGAGGCGACCGGCTTCCTCGCCCGTCATTTAGACAACCGTTCATTGAGCGATGTCAGAGACTAACGAACGGCGCCACGGTCAGCAGCAAAATCACCGCAATGGCAAAGCAGGCTGCCAACACGGTCGCAGGTCGCTGCCGGAAGCGCTGCCATAGCCCGGGCACCCGGCCCGCCTGCTGATCCTGCTCAAACGTCAGCCGCTGGTTCTGGAAGCGCTCACGCTGGTACTCCGTGAGTAACGCTTTGGCGCGGGCCGCTTCATCCGGGTCATGGACCCAGAAGCCACCCATGCTAATGCCCCACCGACTCGGGGGCGTCTCGTAGTAACGCACCTCATGAGCCTCGAATAACGCCCGGATATCCTCCGCCTCATCATCGGGGACATGTCGCAGGTTCATCAGGTGGTGGGTCATAGGCGCATCTGGATTGTTTCAAGACGAAGGCTTTATCCTAGCATCTGTTGATGCTCTTGGCTTGGCAGGGCCGGGACGGATCAGGTTACACTCAGCGGCTAAACCCACGTACAGGACACTTCATGCCCAAGGTAACGCTGACGCTGCTACTGGATTTTGATGACCAGGTGCAAAAAGATCGGGGTCAGACCTCCGCGTTTCTACACCGTCGCGATCGCAAGTTTGCATTGTCCTGCCAGGCCGATGGCCGCCACCCAGGGCCTGCGAACTGGCTGACGCACCTCGGCGGGTTTAACGGCGAGCAGCTGGCTGGCGGGCCAGACCCCCGGCTGCGTGTCTGGTATCGGGTGAATCTGGCCTTTATC
>JBDNIR010000375.1:0-6265 GCA_041688195.1 Marinobacter sp. | reverse complement strand
GAAGCGGATCAGAGCAATCGGCTGGCGGGCAGTATCTCTGTAACCGTCACCGAAGTACTGCCAAACGGTGTGCTGCTGATTCGTGGAGAGAAATGGCTTTCGTTGACCAATGGTGATGAATTTATCCGGTTAACCGGGTTGGTTCGTCCCCAGGACATTCTGCCGAACAATACCATTGCCTCAAATCGCATTGCCGATGCCAGGATTTCCTACGGCGGCACCGGTGATTTCGACCAGGCCAACCAGATGGGCTGGCTGGCCCGGTTCTTCAACAGTGAGTGGTGGCCGTTATGAGCCGTATTCGAATGTCAGTAATCGCCCTGGTGCTTGCACTGGTTGCAGCGCCGGTATTGGCTGACCGCCTCAAGGATATGGCACGGGTTAAAGGTGTGCGTTCCAACCCGTTGATTGGCTACGGCCTGGTAGTGGGCCTTGACGGCACCGGGGACAAAACGCCGTTCACTAACCAGACTTTCCGTAACATGATGAACCAGTTCGGCATCGTAATGCCAGTCGGTACCAATCCCAACCTGGCGAACGTTGCTGCGGTCACGATCCATGCCAGCTTGCCGCCGTTTGCCAAACCGGGGCAGGAACTCGACATCACTGTTTCCTCTATTGGTAATGCCGACAGTCTTCGTGGTGGCAGCCTGTTGATGGCACCATTAAAAGGTGCCGACGGGCAAGTGTATGCCATCGCTCAGGGCAGTTTGGTGGTGGGGGGATTCGGTGCGGGCGGGGCGGATGGCTCCAGAATTACGGTCAACGTGCCCAGTGTCGGGCGAATTCCCAATGGCGCGACCATCGAGCGGGAAGTGATGTCTCCGTTTGCTCAGGGCGACACCATTACCTTTAACCTGCTGCGTCCTGATTTCACCACGGCGCGCCGGGTAACGGAAGTCATCAACGAAACCCTCGGGACAGGCATGGCTTATGCCCACGATGCCACATCGGTTTCGGTGAAGGCGCCCCGGGATCCTTCCCAGCGGGTCAGCTTTTTGTCCATTCTTGAAAACCTTGAAGTTGATCCTGCCGAAGCGTCGGCCAAGGTGGTGATTAATAGCCGTACTGGAACCATTGTGGTTGGTCAGAATGTACGAGTCAGCCCGGCGGCCATTACCCATGGCAGTCTGACCGTTACGATTGAAGAAAATTTTGACGTCACTCAGCCCAACCCGTTCACAGATGGCGAAACGGTGGTGACGCCGGACAGCCAGATTGCGGTGACGGAAGAGCCCGCAAGAATGTTCAAGTTCGGACCAGCCGTCACCCTGAATGAAATTGTGCAGGCCGTAAATCAGGTGGGGGCGGCACCGGGCGATGTCATGGCGGTACTGGAAGCATTGAAACAGGCCGGCGCCCTTCGCGCTGAACTGATTGTTATATAGGTGAAGTGATGCAGGATTCACGTCTCCAACAGGCCCAGGTATACACCGAATTCAGCGGACTCAATGCGCTGAAGGCCCAGGCGCGCACCGATAAAAAAGGCGCGCTTGAAGAGGTGGCCAAGCAGTTCGAGAGCCTGTTCGTGTCAGAGATGCTGAAGTCCATGCGGGCGGCCAACAAGGTTCTGTCGGAAGGCAATTTCCTCAACAGCAGCGAGTCCGAATTCTACCAGGATATGTTCGACAGTCAGTTGAGTCTCAGCATGTCACAGCAGCGCGGTCTGGGTCTGTCAGAGGCACTGGTACAGCAGCTTAGCCGACAGATTCCGGGCATGAGCGACCAAGGCCAGAAACTGACAGGACATAGAGGTAGGCTGGCGGATTACGATCGCAGTCTGCCAAGCCTGTCCCCTGGTTTGCCGGACCATGTCAGGCAAGTAGATGAGGTGTTGAAAGCCGGCTTTACTGCGACCACCAAGGATGAGGCAGCACCTGCGTCCAGCCCAACCCGGCTTGACTCTCCGGAAGTCTTTGTTCGTGAATTGCTGCCACTGGCACAAAAAGTCGCGGGCGAAAGTGGGCTCAACCCAAGGGTCATGATTGCCCAGGCAGCACTGGAAACCGGTTGGGGCAAACATATGATTGAAAACAGCGCCGGCGAGTCCAGTTACAACCTGTTTGGTATCAAGGCTGACAGCCGGTGGCAAGGCGAGTCTGTCAATATTGCTACTACTGAATATCGTGAAGGTGTTGCCATGAGTGAGCGGGCAGCGTTTCGCGTGTATTCCGATTACGAGGCAAGCTTTCGGGATTATGTCAGCTTCCTTGAGAGCAATCCGAGATACCGTGAAGTGTTGGCGGCTGCGGACAAACCGGATCAGTTTGCCGACAAGCTTCAGGCCGCCGGCTATGCAACGGACCCTGAATACGGTGCAAAAATTCGCCGGATCATGGATAGTAGCCTGCTTGAGGCGGCTGCTCCCGATTCTATCTTGTCTGGTTCTGGGGAGTAACGGCTATGGCAGGTCTTATTGGTATCGGTCTGACCGGCATTCTGAGTCATCAGGCGGCTCTGAATACCACTGGCAACAATATCACCAACGCAAATACGCCGGGCTACAGCCGCCAGGAAGTGGTTTGGGAGACCCAGCCGGGTCGCGCTTCAGGTGCCGGCAACGTGGGCAGTGGCGTCAACGTCAGTGATATCCGTCGCATTGCCGACGCGTTTATAAGCGAGCAGCTTCGCAGTGATTCTGCCCTGTTCAATGAGCAAGATACCCTGAACAAGGAACTGTCCCGCCTCGACAATCTGCTGGGGGGTGAAAGTACCGGGTTGAACAATGCGCTGAATAATTTCTTTGCCAGCCTTCAGAGCGCTGCCGAAGACCCTGCGGCGTTGCCCCAGCGTCAGTTGGTGCTGAGTGAGGCGCAGGGACTGATCAATCGCTTCCAGGCACTGAACTCCAGGTTTATCCAGCAGCAACAGTCCGTCAACTCACAAATGCAGGCGAGCACCTCTAATGCCAACGCATTGCTTGCCAGTATTGCCGCATTGAATCTGGCGATCTCCGAAACACCGGGGCTCGCCCAGGGTAACGAACCGAATGCACTGCTGGACAAACGAGATGAAAAGCTCCGTGAACTGTCGGAGCTGATGAAAATTCGGGTAGTGCCCGCCGAAGGTGGGCAAATCAACGTGCAGATGACGAACGGCCAGGCGCTGGTGGTGGGCAATCAGGCCTCCACCCTCTCTACGGAGGCCAGCGACGAAGATTCCTCGATGCTGAAGTTTACCTTGAGCAGTGGCGGCCGGACTCGGGACGTCACTGAACAGATCGTCGGGGGCAAGCTTGGCGGATTGCGACAGTTCATGTCAGAGGGGCTGGAGCCAGCTTTCGACGAGCTTGGCCGCATTGCGCTGGCGTTATCGGACCAGATTAACCATCAGCATCAGATCGGCATGGACCTCGAAGGTGATCTGGGCGGCTTGTTCTTTACAGACATAAACAGTCGAAGTGCTCAACTTAACCGTGTATCCCCGAATGCGGAGAATCAGCCACCGAGAAACGGTGTGGTCGCGGTTGAAATAACCAACAGTAAGGCGCTCACGGCAGGCTCCTACACACTCCGGTTTACCGGTAATAATGGAGAAAATTTCGAACTGGTTGACCGTGCCAGCGGTAATGTAGTTCGTCAGGGCGCACTACCCACGCCGCTGCCGGCGGAAATCTCGATGCCGGGCTTTAATGTTCGTATTGAATCCGGAGTCTTCGAGCAGGGCGACAGCTTTCTCGTTCGACCCACACGGTCTGCAGCCACGGATATTGCACTGGAGGTTGAGCGGGAAGAAGAGCTCGCTTTCGCAAGCCCGATCAAGGCCGAGGCTGGCAGTGGTAACTCAGGTAATGGTGTTATTTCCCAAGGCACCATGCTGGATGTCAAAAATCCACTGACGAATGTTCCGTTGTCGGAGTTCACTACCCGGGGCGAGCTGTCGCCGCCGCTCATTGTGCGCTTCACCAGTGCTACGGAATACGACATTCTGGATGCTTCTGACCCGACCAATCCGCAGCCCCTGAATCCGCCGGTCACCGGACAAACGTTTCAGAACGGGATTTCCAACAAGCTGTTCTCAGAAGACCCCGGGGACCCTAACTACCGGGGCTTTCAGTTTGAGATAAACGGTAACCCGCAGGCCAACGACGTGTTCCAGATCAATTACAACACTGGCGGCATTTCCGATAATCGAAACGCACAGTTTCTGGGTGGGCTGGCCACGGCGAACACCATGAACGGTGGCAACCAGAGTTTCACCGAAGCCTACGGTGGTCTGGTAGGGCAGGTAGGCGTGACGACACGCCAGGCACAGCTCGATGTGGATGCGGGCAAGGCCTTGCTGGAACAGACCACGAATCAGCGCGAGTCCATGTCCGGGGTTAACCTGGATGAGGAGGCTGGCCGGCTGATCCAGTATCAGGCCGCTTATAACGCCTCTGCACAGGTTATGAGTGTCGCTCAGGACCTGTTCGATACACTTCTGAACACCTTCCGCTAGGTTGAGGTAACTGACTATGGTTCGCATTTCATCTCAGCAGGTTTTCCAGGGTGGTATTAACAGGTTGCAGGACCTCAACGCTGGCTTGCAAAAGACGCAACAGCAGATTGCAACCGGCAAACGGGTGATTAACCCTTCTGATGACCCGGTAGCGGCTGCGCGAATCCTTAAACTGGATCAGGAAACCGCCCAGATCGGCCAGTTCCAGCGTAATGTCGATCTTGCGGAGAACCGGTTGGAGCAGGAAGAGAGCACCCTGGCAGACGTGACCGAGCTGATTGAGCGTATAAGGGAGCTCACTGTGCAGGCGGGGAACGGCGCGCTGTCTGCGGATGACCGTAACTCTATTGCCTCCGAACTGCGCCAGCGGCTGGACCAGCTGGCCACGCTGGGTAATTCCCGTGATGCCTCCGGTGAATACATTTTCAGCGGATTCAAAGGCAATACGCCGGCTTTTGGTCAGAACATCTCCGGTGACTGGGTCTATCAGGGTGACGAGGGCCAGCGGTCTCTGGAAATTGATACCGGCGTGAAAGTCGTGATCAGTGATCCCGGCAAAGAGATATTTACCGGCATAGCCACGGGCGAGCCGACTTTTTTTGCCAGTGCCAGCCCCGCCAACAACTCTGGCGGGCGCATCAGTACCGGCATGGTGCTGGACCAGGCTATCTTCAATAGCTTCTACGGTGGCAATACCGATGATGTCGTGATTGATATAAATGATGACGGAGCGGGTGGTCTGGAGTACGAGCTGCGTTTTCGTTCCGATGATCCCGCTGACGCGGGATATACTCCCATCGCAACCGGCGCCTATCAAAGCGGCGAGAGCATCCGTGTAGCGGGTATTCAGTTTGAAGTAACCGACGCCCTGCCGGGTGACCGTTTCGAAATTCAGACCTCTGAAAAGCAATCGATGTTCACCAGCATCGAAAAGCTGATTTATGGGCTTGAGAATCAAGGTAAGGCGCCAGCGGTGGCGACATTGCCGGCAGCGCCGGTATTTTCTCCGCAATCGGATGATACATTGACGATCAATACGGTCGACTTTACCGGGTTGACCACCTTGGCGGACCTCAGAGATGCTATTAATGCCAGCACTGCGCCAGAACTTGAAAACGTGACTGCAGCGTTCAACGGCAATGGCGATCTGGAAATCACTTCTCTCGGCGGCGACCTGAATTTCAAGGCCGATGATAACGGCACAGGGGGCGGGCAAATCGTAGTTGAGGGCGCGCGATTTGATGACCTGGATCTCCTTGCAGGTGTTACAACCGCCACCGTAGCAAGTGGCCAGCAGGCGTTTGAAAACCTGATTGCAAGCTCTATTGTTAATTTGGACAATTCGCTTGAGAAGGTTCTCGTTACTCAGACCGAGATTGGTGGACGTCTCAATGCCCTTGAGTCCACCCGAGAGTTTCTGGCAGATTCGTCGGTTTATACCGATGCACTCCGCTCGGAACTCAGAGACGTTGACTATGCCGAAGCGGTCAGCCGTCTGAGCTTTCAAAGCTTCGTTCTGGAGGCGGCTCAACTTTCATTCGCCCAGGTTTCACGACTGTCCCTGTTCGACCGATTGTAATCGCTTACTCGGATCACTTAAGCGGTTGCTTTCACTGATAACCTCAGTATAATCGCCTCCACTCTCCGATGCCGGGGTGGTGAAACTGGTAGACACGCGAGATTCAAAATCTCGTGCAGGCAACTGCGTGTCGGTTCGAGTCCGACCCTCGGCACCATGTATTGGCCGCATTGCGGTATCAGCGAACAGCTTTCCAATGAACGTCTCGGACTTCCACTTTGATTTACCTGACGAGCTGATTGCCCG
>JBDNIR010000374.1:0-9153 GCA_041688195.1 Marinobacter sp. | reverse complement strand
GTTCTCCACCATAATGATGGCGTCATCCACCACCAGCCCTACTGCCAGCACCATCGACAACAACGTCAGGAGGTTCAGCGAAAACCCCATCAGCAGCATTACGAAAGCACCGCCAACCAGTGACAGCGGCACCGCCACGGAAGGGACGATCGCAGCACGGACAGAACCGAGGGTGAGGAATATCACCACCAGAACGATGACTATGGCTTCCAGCAAGGTCTTGATGACCTCGTTGATAGAGTTATCGATGAAGTCGGAAGCATCATAGGCCAGGCGCACATCAAGCCCTGCGGGCAGCTGTTGTTCGATGCCCGGCAACTCATCCTTCACCAGTTTGGCCACGGTTAACGGGTTGGCGCCGGGTGACAGCTCAATGGCCACGTAGGTGGCGGGTTGGCCCTTGTAGAGTGCCAGCTGGTCGTAGGTTTCCGACCCCAGTTCAACGCGGGCGATGTCACTTAACCGGATGAGGGAACCGTTCGATTCCTTGACCACGAGATCCTTGAACTGTTCGGGATCGGCGACATCGGTATCGCTGGTCATGCTGATTTTGACGAATTCACTGCGGGTATTGCCGACAGCGGCCTGGTAGTTGTTCTGAAGCAATACATTCACAACCTCCCGGGGCGTCAGATCGACGGCGGAGAGTCGCTCGGGGTCGAGCCATACCCGCAGGGCAAATTTGCGCCCCAGCAGATTCGCTTTGCCAACTCCTGACAGCGCCTGTAACTTGGGCTGCACCACACGGGTGAGGTAATCGGTGATTTGTGGCACCTGCAACTCAGAGCTGTAAAACGCAATGTACATCAGCGCGGTGGAGTCACCCGTGGTCGAGGTGATGACCGGGTCCTGGGCATCTGCTGGCAATACGTTGCGCTGGCTGGCGACCTTGGCCTGTATTTCTGCCAGCGCTGCGTTGGCGTCGTAATTAAGCACCATTTTTGCTTCGATGGTGGACTGACCCTGGGAGCTGGTCGAACTCAGGTAATCAATACCGCTGGCTTCGGCTATGGCTTGTTGAAGCGGCGTGGTGATGAAGCCCTTGATCAGGTCGGAGCTTGCTCCCGGGTAGGCCGTGGTCACTGTTACCGTGGTGCTTTCCAGTTCGGGGTACTGGCGGATTTCCATCTCCATGGCCGCTCGTGCGCCCAGCAGCAGAATCATTAGGCTGATGACAGTAGCCAAAACCGGACGTTGGACAAAAATGTCAGTGAAGCGCATCAGTTAGAGGCCTCCGCCGATGAATTAGTGGTCTTGTCATTGCCGGAGTCAGAGTCCTCCTGGATAGTGACGCGCTGTCCAGCCCGCAGCCGCAGAAGTCCCTTTTCAACAACCTGCTCTTCTGCTTCCAGCCCGCTGGTAATGGCAACCCGGCCGTCACGAGTCTCGCCGCTGGTTACGGTGCGGCGATTGACGATGAGCTTGTCCTCGTCATTGTTCTTGACCACGAACACGTAGGCGCCGTAAGTGTTATAGGAAATGGCTGTTCTGGGCACGGTGACAACTTCTTTGTCGTCCGGCTGGCGGGTCAGAACGCTGGCAAACATCCCCGGCTTGAGCTTATTGTCGGGGTTCGTCAGCGTTGCCCGTATCCGAACGGTGCGGGTTTCGGGGTTTACCGAGGAGTTGATGGCGCTGACCTCTCCCTCAAAGGTTTCCCCGCGCACGGCGGCCACCGCCACTTCAACATTGTAGCCGGTGGCGATTCTGGCGAGTTCTTTTTCTGACAGGGTGTAATCTGCATAAATTGGGTCAAGCATATTAATTTCGACAATGGGAGAGCCGGTAGCAAGGTATTCGCCCTGATCCACCATGCGCAGGCCCACGGCACCATCGAAGGGAGCTCGAATGACTTTCTTGCTGAGCTGGGCTTCAGCCTCGTTGACCCGGGCCTTGGCGGCATCGAAATTAGCTTTGGACTCATCATACTGGGATTGCGAGACAGCGCGCCTCGGCAACAGGTCGGAGATCCGTTTGAATTCCTGTTCGGCCAGCTGTGCTTCAGCCTTGCGGGTGCGAACGGCGGCTTCATCGATTGCGCTGTTGAGTCGAACCAGGACATCGCCTCTTTTCACCGTATCACCGGAGTCAAAATTGATCTCTTCGATCACGCCCGGCACCTCGTTGGCAACTTCGATACCGTTGACCGCGACGATGCTACCAACAGCTTTGACAGCGGGCTGCCAGGATTCCGCCTGAGCTCTCACCGCAGAGATGGTGGCTGGTGGCTGGGGCTGGGAAGACTGTTCCTGCATTTGACCAAATTGATAGAACTTATAGCCAAAAATGCCACCAAGAACCACGCCAAGAAATAGAATGACGATTAAGAAACGAGAGATTGTTCGCATGAGTCGAGTCCTGATTGCCAGTGTCCAGACCGGAGTCACCGGAAAGTCACCGTTGTGGGCGTGATCAATGTGTTAATTTAAAGGTCGTGAGTATAGCGTGAAAGATAGCTGCCTATGCAATTGACAATTAACAGTAACGGACCTGTCAGGAAAGGCCGTTAAGATATCTGTCTGGATGCACACGCCGGCGAAGCTGCAGACATTGCCAATTGGTAAGCTCGGTATAATAGCAGCGTCACCGCGACATTCTTAAGGTGTTACGGATATCCCTTACAAAAGGATGAGTGAATGCACTGGATTCTCGGCATTGGTCTTGCTGCCCTGATGTTCGTCATATTGAAGCAATGGGGTGGCTTAACGCCGGAAAAAAGAAAGGCCGCCACCTGGAAACTCGCGCTTACCCTATTCGGTGTCATTTTAGTGTTTCTGGTACTGACTGGCCGGGTACACGTGTTAGTAGCGGGATTTGTAGCGCTGTTACCCCTGTTAAAGCGTTTACCACTGGTGTTAAGACACTTGCCGTGGCTCAACAAGCTTTATCGGGAGTACAAAAGCGGGGGGCATCAAAGTGATGGTCCGCAAGGACGACAGCAATCACCGGTTGCGACTGGTCAGATGAGCATCAGGGAAGCCTGTGAAATACTGGGAGTGGATCAGGGCTGCAGCCGGGAAGAGGTGGTTACCGCACATCGGCGGCTGATGCAGAAAATTCACCCTGACCGCGGCGGTAATGATTACCTCGCGGCCAAGGTGAATGAAGCCAAAACCGTTTTGCTAAACCAGGGTGTGTCGTAGGCGGTCTGGGACCCGGTTACATAACGTCCACACGTACCTCAAACGAGTGGCTTTGCTGCCGGCTGCCGCCAACCTCGTAGGTGATTCCGGACCGGCCGCCCGCGCTGGAGGTTTCCGTGCTGCCCAGTTCCACCCACTGGCCGGGTTCGACCCGGCGGATGGTCATCACCGCCTCGGTTTCATAACCGGAGATATCATTTTTCGGGTCATCGTCGAATGCCATCACATTCAATTCAATCTGGCGGTCGGAAATCACCTGGGGCGTGATGATGAAGCCACTGCGAATATCCACCTGTTGCAGAATTGCCGCCGGGTTGCGACCGCCGCGAATAGCCACAGGCAGGGTTCGGATCTGGCCGGAACTGATGTGGGCTGACTGGCCATCCTGTACCACGATGTTCTGCTCACGGTTGCGGCGGGTCGTGGTGACTGTCTTTTCGGCCTGAATATTTACATTGTTATTGGTGATGGTGATGCCGCCACCTTCGCGGTTGCGGTTACCCGAATTGCCGCTGCGCACAGTGATGCGCATCTGGATCGGCGCAACATCCATGGTTTCCACCAGCATGCCGACCTCATCGAGGACTTGCGGCTCCCCTCGAATGATCATCTGCTGCCCACTTGTGCTGATGGCAAGCTGGCTACCTGGATAAAGCTCTCGCAACTGCGCCGCAATATCCTGGGCCGGCCGGTTATTGAGGGCGTGGGTCCGAGCTTCCGGAGCCGCTGACAACGAGGCTGCGGAGCTGAAAAGAACAACGAACAGAACACTGATAACCTGTAATTTCATGAAGGCTTCCCGTCAGACTCTGCCAGTGCCGTTAGGAAAAACCGTTGAAACGGTTTGCAAACCTCAAAACCGGCGTTATAGTAAAAAGCATGAAGACTACACACGCGCCCTGTCAATTGAATGTTCTGAAAGCTTTCGGTCGCCCGATCGCTGTTTTTACGCCTGTGTTTTCCTGGTGGTTTGGTTATGGCTTTTATTTTAGCCAGTATCCGGGCCGCCCGTAAGATCTTCACCGACTGATTAGCGAGGAAGGCAGCCCGGAGAACCCCCAGGCTGCCACCGGACTCAAAAAAGCCCCGACTGGTAGCCCAGCCGGGGCTTTTTGATTCTGACACAGGAAAACGGATAATGAACATGCCCATGAACACCCAGAGCCTTGAGAAAGCACAGCCAGTGGATGATGCTTCGGTATTGCCGACGCCCCGGCAATTGCGGGCACAGTTTTCCGTCTCTCCGCTGCTGGCCGCGCAAATCGATCAGCACCGGGAGGCGATCCGACGTATTTTGCACGGGGAAGACCACCGGGTTCTGGTTGTAGTTGGCCCCTGCTCGGTTCACGATGAAGTCGCCGCTCTGGAATACGGCGAACGTCTGGCGGCGTTGGCGGACGAGGTAAGTGACCGTTTCCTTATTGTCATGCGGGCGTATCTGGAAAAGCCCAGAACCACGGTGGGCTGGAAAGGGCTGCTGTACGATCCGGAGCGTACCGGCACTGGGGATCTGAATCAGGGCTTGGTGCGCTCAAGACGTCTGCTGCTGAATCTGGCGTCACTGGGCTTGCCGTTGGCTACCGAGGCACTGAACCCGATGGCCATGGACTATCTTGAGGATGTTATCAGCTGGACGGCGGTCGGCGCTCGAACCACCGAATCCCAGATTCACCGGGAGATGGTCAGTGGCTGTGCCATGCCTGTCGGGTTCAAGAACGGCACTGACGGCAGTATCGGGGTGGTTATCAATGCCATGAAATCGGCGGCCCACAGCCATCATCGGTTTGGCCTCAGCTCAGGCGGTCAACCGGCGATGATTACCACGGCTGGCAACCGGGATACTCATCTGGTGTTGCGGGGAGGCCGGGGTATCACCAATTACGACGCCAACAGCATTTCAGCCGCCACCGGGCTGCTTGCCGATGCCGGGTTAAACACTGCTGTGATGGTGGATTGCAGTCACGACAACGCCTGCAAACAGGCAGAACGTCAACTGGGCATTGCCCGTGATGTGATGGCCCAGAAGAGCGCCGGAAATGCGCGCATTCGCGGCCTGATGCTGGAAAGCTTCCTCGAATATGGTCGCCAGGACGATGGTGATGAGCTGATTTACGGCTGCTCGATTACCGACCCCTGTATCGGATGGGAGCAGACCGAGACATTGCTGCGGTCACTCTGAGCAAAACGGCCTGACCCTGTCGTATGCAGTCTATACTAGAACCCTTGAGCGACTGTTCATCAGGAGATAGCAACGTGGAAAAGCGCAAAGTTGATGTAGCCATTATTGGTTCCGGTACCGCAGGTATGGGAGCTTACCGCGCCGCCCGGAAGCACACAGAAAATCTGGCTCTGATGGAGGGCGATCAATACGGCACAACGTGTGCGCGGGTCGGGTGCATGCCCAGCAAACTGTTGATCGCCGCCGCTGAAAGCGCCCATAACATGCGCAGTGCATCCTTGTTTGGCGTACATGCGGAAGGCATCCGTATTGACGGTAAAGCCGTTATGGACCGGGTGAAACGAGAGCGGGACCGGTTCGTAGACCTGGTCATTGAAACAGTTGAGAATTTTCCGGCAGAGCACCGGCTGGTCGGCAATGTCCGCTTCCTGAGTGCCCATCGGTTGCTGGTGGGGGACGACCTTGAGGTTGAAGCCGACCGTGTCGTCATTGCAACCGGGTCCCGGCCCAATATTCCCGGATTTCTGGCAGCAGCGGATGATCGTCTGATTGTGAATGACGACCTGTTCGCCTGGGACGACTTGCCGGAATCGGTCGCGGTGTTTGGTCCGGGAGCGATTGGTCTGGAACTCGGCCAGGCACTTAGCCGGCTTGGTGTCCGGGTACGAATGTTTGGTGTCAGCGGTTCGGTCGGCCCGATCAGTGATGAAGGTATTCGCGAATATGCCCGCAAAACCTTTAACGAAGAATTTCGGTTAGACCCGGATTCGGAGGTGACGGAGGTCTCCCGCACAGAGGCCGGAGTGGAGGTTACCTTTAACGACCCGGTGAAAGGCGAGCTCACTGAAACTTTTGATTACCTGTTAGCCGCTACCGGCAGACGTCCGAATGTCGATAAGCTGGATATCCAGAACACGGAGATCGAGCTGGATGATCGGGGCACGCCGCTATTCGACAAGTACACCCTGCGATGTGGCAACAGCCATATATTCATCGCCGGCGATGCCAACAGCGACACGCCGCTGCTTCATGAAGCAGCCGATGAGGGGCGGATCGCCGGTGATAACGCGGGCGGGTATCCCAATGTCAGAGCAGGTTTGCGCCGCACGCCCCTGGGCGTTGTGTTTACCGAGCCCCAAATTGCTACCGTTGGCCTGTCGATTGCTCAGGTAGCGGACCGCTGCAAGGGCCGCTATGCGGTTGGTGCAGTGTCTTTCGAAGACCAGGGCCGAAGCCGGGTGCTGGGCAAAAACCGGGGGATGTTGCATGTATACGGCGAGCACGGAACCGGTTTGTTCCTGGGGGCAGAGATGTTTGGGCCAGCGGCAGAGCACATCGGTCATTTACTGGCCTGGGCAGCCCAGAAGCGAATGACTGTCAGCGAAATGCTGGATATGCCGTTTTACCATCCGGTCATCGAGGAAGGCGTGCGAACGGCCCTGAGAGATCTTAACCACAAGCTGCAGATAGGTCCTGAAATGGTCGAGCACTGCATGGATTGCGGGCCCGGCGCCTGAGCCCAAGGTTTCAATAAACGTTTGCCTGCTCACAGGTTACTTGCTGCTCTGCTGCGGCCTTCTCACTTTTTGCCCACAGTTTCTCGTGGAAGAAATAAGCCACTGTATTGATTGCTGGCTCTACCGTGGCGATCAGGCCGCCAATAAGAATATCGCCGGTCAGCAGATAGGCGACAGTGAATGCGACCGTAAAGTGAGTAGCAGCAAACGTGATGGTTTTCATCAACGAATTATCAGGTTTGCCTTCGTGATTGTGCAGTAACGATTTCAGGGCACCCATGCTCTTCTCCACAGCGTTATGTTTCGACAGTTCCATTGAACACTGATTGATAATCATTGTTAAGTAAATTATATTTCGATGTTCAATAGCCTGAGTTAATCGAAGTCTGCGCCATTGAATTTATCGACCCAGGCCACAAGGATATAAACAGGCTATGGACGGGATTGCCGATCTAGACTTCACTGGCAGCTGTATCCGTTTTAGGTAAAGTGTTATTAAAATTCCGCTCGGAATCATAAGGAGTGACTCGATGAGTACCAATTTTATAGGCTTGGATACTGAAAAAACTCAGAAGCTGGCTGATTCCCTGAACGAATTACTGTCTAACTATCAGATCTTTTACATGAATGTTCGTGGCTATCACTGGAACATCAAGGGTGATAACTTTTTTGAACTGCACGCCAAGTTCGAAGAACTGTACGACGACTTGTTGCTCAAGATCGATGAGATTGCTGAGCGCGTGCTAACCTTGGGCCATCGTCCGGCTCATGCCTACAGCACCTACATCGAGCGGTCTGAAGTGCCTGAGCGCAAAGACGTGCACAGTGGTAAGGAAGCCGTGGAGAACATTGTTGACAGTTTCGCCAAGCTGATCGGCAAGCAACGTGATCTTCTCAACCTTGCCAATGAGGCAAGCGATGAAGGCACGGTTGCACTGATGAGTGACTACATATCTCAGCAGGAAAAAACCGTGTGGATGTACCGGAGCTATCTGGGCCAGTAAAGCTGATAGCACGATGCTCCCATGAGAAGATGGCGGCCTGGAGGTCGCCATTTTTTTGTCTCTGAAATAACCTCTAAACATGACTGACTTTAAAGTGACGCATTTCTGTCACCTCTTCTCCATAAAGTGTGTCGTTGACAACCACACATGTAACGACAGAAGAAGAGGTAAGCATCAAATTCCAGAAATCGCTCCTTTCAGCAGCAATTCTTACCGCCGCCCTTGGACTGACCGCCTGTGATGGCGATGACGGTAACGAGGGTGCCGTAGGCACCGGTCAAACAGGACAATGGCAAAGTGGTGTTCTACAACGCCACGGATCTGGGCAAGGTTGGTGAAGTAACGGTCGGCGCGCTGCCGGACATGCTGATGTTTACCCGGGATGGCCAGAAAGTGCTGGTCGCTAACGAAGGTGAGCCGAGCGCCGACTACAGCAATGACCCCGAAGGTTCCGTCAGTATCATTGATCTGTCGGCCGGGGTTGCAGGCGCCACAGTGACCACTGCTGATTTCAATGCTTTCGATGGCCAGGAAGCGGACTTGCGGACACAGGGTGTACGTATTTTCGGCCCTGGTGCCAGCGCATCCCAGGATTTTGAACCGGAATACATTGCGGCATCGGTGGATAACACCAAGGCTTGGGTTACCCTGCAGGAAAACAATGCGGTGGCAGAATTGGACATTGCAACCGGTGAAATCACTGCAGTCCTGCCTCTCGGTTTCAAGGACCACAGCAACATCGGTAATGAACTGGATGCCAGTAACCGCGACAGTGGCATCAATATCCGGAACTGGCCGGTCAAAGGCATGTATATGCCGGATGCCATCACCAGCTACGGGTACAACGGAAAAACTTATTATATTACCGCCAATGAAGGTGATTCCCGGGATTATGACGGTTTTAGTGAAGAGGCCCGTATCGGTGATCTCACTCTTGATGCAGGTGCCTTCCCGGACGTGGCTAGCTTACAATTAGAAGCAAACCTTGGTCGCCTGAATGTAACCACAACACTGGGTGTCAGTAACGGATGCAATCCCAGCGATCCAGCAATCGATGCTGAAGCCGACTGCGTGTATGACGAGCTTTATTCGTATGGAGCACGCTCATTCTCCATCTGGTCAGCAGATGGCAAACGCGTCTTTGACAGCGGTAGCGAGTTCGAGCGCATTACCGCCAGCCTGCTGCCGGAAAACTTCAACGCCACCAACGACGAGAACAACTTCGACAACCGTTCGGACGACAAGGGGCCTGAGCCGGAAGCTGTCACCGTTGGCATCATCAACGGCCAGACCTTCGCCTTTATTGGCCT
>JBDNIR010000373.1:0-10881 GCA_041688195.1 Marinobacter sp. | reverse complement strand
GTTACTCAGGTTGAAACAGCAAAGAAACCCCGATAGAGGTCTGCAGCACCCGCTCAATATCGAGCCCGATGGCTACGGCGCCAGTATATTTCCCGGTACTGTCATCGTAGAGCGGTGTTGAGGCTGTCAGTTGAAACCGCCTCACCGAAGGATCGTAGATCAGTGGTGACAGAATGATGTCATCGAGCTTTCGCCCAATAGTAGCCGAAAACTTTTCCTCGTCTCCTTGCGAGAAATCCGATGTCAACTGGCTCAACGCCGTCACCGCACCCATCTCATCCATCACGAACGCTTCGGTCACCAGGCCATCGAGTGAGTCCTGCCAGGCCGCCAGCGCCCTTGAGGTAGGCAAGTTCAGCAACTTTTCAGCCAATTCCGAGGGTTGCCTGGGCGCCAGCGCCTGCCACATGCTGTCAAGGTTGAGAATGTCGCTTAACGAACTGAATTTCTGACGGTTTGCGATATTTGCTTTCAGGTCTACCTGTGTTTGCAGGTCGGATAGCAGGTAGGCGGCGAGGTGACGAGCCAGAAGCGTTTCATCCTCACTCAGCTTAAAGCCCACCGTTACGCACCCACTCAGAAAATGATTGAACTCGGGAAGAAAGTCAGGATTGAGCGATGTGAAGTTGTGGGTCAGGTAAAGGTGTAATGGTACGAAGCGGATGAATTCCTTCTTGAGGGCATCTGTCTGCAGTTGAAATCTCTCACCGGCGCCCCGGGAGCTGGCATCAAGTACCTGCTGATCAAGCACAATTGCATCAACCCGGCCCCGTTTGAGTAGTTCAATCAACTGGGGCGCAGAGGAAACCGGCAACACATTGTTGTAACCCCTGTTCGCCAGCCAGAGCGCCTCGTTGCTGCCAGCAATGGTGCCGAGATGAGCGGTCTTGAAATCGGCGATGTGGCCCAGGGAAAAAAAGTACCATTTCTCCAGTGCAATCGGGGCACTTGCGACCGCGATCTTGCTCAGTTCCAGCGTTTCATCGATGGCAAAATAACCGTCGATAAGCCGGGCTCTCAGGGAATGCATGGCCCGGTTCTGGGGCACAGCCCGTATGCGGACATCCCAGTCCATCTGAGACGTAGCACAATGCACTGTATCGACCGTGGTGCCTGACACCGGAGAGCCGGAAATCCCCTCGGTTGCTTCAATCTGGTAAGGCGGAGCATGAAAGGTATACAGCTTCAGCGTCTGCGCGTGGACGGGCAGGCAAAGCACACTGATTAAAAAGGCCAGTATGGACCTGGTGCCCATGGTTGCTCATCCTGATTGAACAATTAACGCCTTCTTTCCCGGCATCTTGGGGATCGGCGGTGACTGCCCTGAGTGTAGCATTAGACCGGTGTTTCTGCGCGCTGACGGTTAATAAAGTGCCAGTAAAGCGCGTTGAAAGGGCAGGCGTCTTCTTCGGTGGCTTCTGCCATGACAATTTGGTCCGTCTCCGGGATTGCGTTTTAAAGGGCGCTCAAGTCGGAGGTCAGCTGGTCGCCGAGAATGAGGATCAGGTTTGCCATGGGGGGTGTCTTAACGTTTCAGTGAGGTTACTGGTTCTGGTTCTTGCACCAAAGAGATACACAAAGTACGCCTACGGCTGGACGGTAGTTCATTCGGAGCGTTTTTAAAAAAACCCGCTCAGTTCAGGTGGCGGGCTTGACGAAAAGAGCTGGGGTTTCAGGCAGCCTGGGTGTGCGACGCAAGTTTGAGCCGCAGACGGTCAGGCAGGGAATACTGCACAATCCGCTTGACGACCGTGCCGTACTGGCGCGCAAAGCTGCCGGTGTTGTAATGAATGCCATACTTCTTGCACACAGCCTGAACCTTCGGTGAGATCTCGCGATAGCGGTGGGCTGGAATGTCAGGGAACACGTGGTGCTCAATCTGGTGGCTCAGATGGCCGCTCAGCATGTGCATCAACTTGCTGCCAGTGAAGTTGCTGGAGCCGGTTAGCTGGCGCAGATACCACTGGCCTTTGCTCTCATTCTCGCACTCGGCTTCGCTGAAGGTTTCCGCATCTTCGGTAAAATGGCCGCAGAAGATTACGCTGGAGGACCAGAGGTTGCGGATCAGGTTTGCACTGAGATTCCCCATCACTACGATCGGCGCCACCGGCAAGGTCAGCAGCGGGAAAAACACATAGTCCTTGAAGCCCTGACGGCCGCCCTTTAAAGCGTATTCTTTCAGGAACTGTTTCTTGTCAGTGAGTTTGATTTCGCCCCGGCGAATGCGCTCGAACTCCAGCTCATGTAACCCCACACCCCACTGAAAGAACACACTGAGCAGAATGTAGTTGATGAACTGCAGAGTGTGGGCCGGTTTCCATTTCTCGTCATCACTCAGGCGCAGCAAGGCATAGCCGTAGTCACGATCTTTGCCGATCACATTGGTGTAGGTGTGGTGCTCGTAATTGTGGGTCCGGCGCCAGGAATCTCCGGTACATGCGGTGTCCCACTCATACGTCTGGGAGTGCAGGGCCGGGTCGTTCATCCAGTCGTACTGGCCGTGCATGACGTTATGGCCAATTTCCATATTCTCGATGATTTTGGACAAGCCCAGTGATGCCACTGCGGCAACGAAAACCGGCGGTACGAAGCCAAACGGCATCATCACCCGGCCTCCGACTTCCAGGCTGCGATGCAACCGAATGATCCGCCGGATGTAACCGGCATCACGCTCACCGATATCCGCGAGCACCTCGTTGCGAATGGCGTTCAGGTCCTGCTCAAGGTTGTTGAGCTGTTCGGGTGTGAGTTGTTTCATAGCTTTTCCTCAGTACTGCCGATAACAACCGGCAGTACGAAATTGTATAGTTGGGCCTGCGCTGAAAGGCTGTCAGAGATCCAGAGAGACCGGGCCTCGGGGCACGGAAATACACAGCTGGATGGTTTCTTCCCCTGGGCCGGAGGCCTTGCCGGTAAGCCGGTTAACCACAGTACCGCTGGTCTTCTTGCAACTGCACTGGTGACACACGCCCATGCGACAACCGTGCTGAGGGGAAAGCCGGGCAGCTTCGGCGGTTTCAAGCAATACTGCGTCGCCTTCCGACGTCACCTTGATAGCGCTGCGGCTGAAGTGGACTTCGCCGCCGAGAGTGTCGCCGTGCAGTGTGGCCTTGGGAACCGAGAAAAAAGTGCTGTGAATGTGTTCCTCTTTGATACCGCGCTGGCCCAGTAAGCCACCCGCCAGATCCATAAGGCCCTTGGGTCCGCATAAATAACAACGCCGGGATCTGATGCCGAGCACAGCGTCGAGATGCCCGTCATTCAGATATTCCGGTGCATCGCCCTCGTTGGTGAAAATGATGCGCAGGGTCAGGGCGGGCCAGCTCAGGCACAGGGCATGGAGTTTGTTGGCGCCAATAATGTCAGCCTCGGTACGGACGAAATAAAGCAGGGTGACAGGCGCGCGAAAGTCTCTGTGGGCCAGGGCTTCAAGTTGACTGAGAACCGGCGTAATGCCGCTGCCGCCTGCAATATAGAGTACCGGCTCGTCTGCTTCGGGCAGTCGAAAATCACCGAATGCCCCTCCCAAACCGATAACGTCTCCTGCCTCAAGATTGTTATGCATCCAGTTGGTTACCAGGCCGCCGGGCAGGCGTTTGATGGTCAGGGTAACGGTGCCTTCGCGCTCCCACTGGGCGGGTGCGCTCGACAGACTGAAGGTGCGAGTACGACGCACGCCCTCGATGTCGATGCCAATGGTGACGTGCTGGCCAGCCACAAAGCCGCTCCAGCGAGCTGCGGGCTTGAGTACAAACGTTTTGGTGTCAGCGGTCTCATCCACCACCGCCTGCACTCGGGCCGGTACGTATTGCCGTACCCACATCGGGTTGATTCGTTCCAGCAGCGGGTCAAAAAAAGCAGCCGGATCTTGCCGGTTAAAAAGCTGCTTGCCGAGCCAGTGCAGTGACGGTGTTGCCTGCAGTAATGTCAGCATGGTTCTTCCTCTCCATGTGTACAGTTGTTCACAATATGTGTACAACTGTACACATGGTGTATTGAGGCTGTCAACAAGAATCGGTGAGGTGCATGAATTGTATTTAATTAATTGAAAATTATGATATTTAACTTCAATTATGCTTTTTATAGAGAAGTAAGGCAGTACAAATACCTGCATTTCAGCCTGAAATGACAGTGTTAATTTCCGAAATCTTAATAAAATGTGTACACTTGTTTTATAAATACTAACGGCGGTCTATCAAGGGAAGCTACCGTAATGGCAGACAAGCAACGGCGTAAGCCCGGTGAGACTCGTGACAAGCTGATGTCGGCTGCACTGTCACTGGTGGGCAAGGGCCGTCACTTTGCCAGCCTGGGGATCCGCGAAGTCACCCGTGAGGCGGGCATAGTGCCGACGTCGTTCTATCGCCACTTCCGCAATATGGACGACTTAGGGCTTCAGCTGGTAGATGAGCTGGGTCTGGTCTTGAGAAAGATGATGCGGGAGGCCCGCGCCAATGTGTTGCAGGCTGACAAGTTGATGGCGGAATCAGTTGCGATTTTTATCAGCCATGTGGAGGCCAATCGCAGTTTTTTCTCCTTTATGGCGCAAGGTCTGGCGGGTGAGAGCCGGGCGGTTCAGGAAGGTATTCGAAGTGAAATGCGTTTTTTTGCCAGCGAGCTCGCCAACGACCTGCGGCGAATGAGACTGGTCGGTCACCTGAACGATCGGGACCTCGACATGACCTGTGACCTGGTAGTCCGCAGTGTGGCTTTCAGCCTGACCGACTTGCTGGGAGTCTCCCCCGATGACGCTTACCAGATAGACCAGGTTAAAACCCGCACCACCCGCTTTCTTCAGCTGATCTTTGTAGGAGCTGCGCACTGGAAAAGCGTCGGGGAGTCATAGAACCGTGCCCTGACTTCCTTCACGGCACGGCCGCCCGTCACGTTTTCTTTGCTGCCTTGCGGCGAACTGCAGGTTTCGAGGGCTTGGGTGCCATCAAGGCCTCCAGTTCATCCAGCGCTTCGCCCGTGTAAACCGCCAACCGCTGCATGCTGGGCAAGGTGTCCCGGCAGCCGGTGAAACCAAAATTCAGCGAGCCGGCGTAGCTCAGACAGGTAATGTTGAGGGCACCCCCGTGGGCGATCAGCGACACCGGGTACATGGCTTCCAGTTTTGCCCCTTCATAGTAAAGCGGCTTCTCAGGCCCAGGCACGTTGGAAATAGTGACGTTGAACACCGGCCTCGTGCGCCCGCCCAGGCCTGACATCAACTGCAGTATGTAGGGCGACATCAACAGCATGGTGTACTGGTTCAGTGCGCTGCGGGGCAACTTCTGCAAGTGCTCCTTGGCACAGTAGGTCGAGGTTTTGATAGTGGTCAACCGGGTGATCGGGTCGGCCTCGTTGGTGGCCAGTGTTGCTATCATGAAGCTGATGGCGGTGCCGGTGCCTTCATCATCCGCCGGGCGGATGTTAACCGGGATACCTGCGGTCAGTGAGGTGTCCGGTAGACTTTTCTGCTCAATCAGAAATCGCCGCAATGCGGTGCCGCAAAGGTAGAGCACGATGTCGTTCAGGGAGGCGTGAGTGGTCTTGGTCAGCGCCTTGAGCCGGTCGAGCTGGTAGTGCTGGGTGGCAAGCCGGCGCTGGCCGGTAACCCGCTTGTTGAGCACTGAGCGCGGGCCAGCAAAGGGCGCTGTCAGGTCATCGTTCGGATGACGGGCAGAGTGCACCAGACGGTTCAAGGCGCCCACCAGGCGAGGCGCCATGTCGGCCTGGATGCGCAGTGCCTCCAGGGCCTGGGAAAACGCCGCCGGTACGCTGGCCTCACGATCAGTGCGACGGGCACGGGTTTGCTGAGGCCTTACTGACCAGGGCGGCAGCATGCTGGTCTCTGCCGGGTCGGTGGAGAGCACCCGCTGCAGTAAGCGCACGCCGCTGATGCCATCAATCATGGAGTGGTGCATTTTGGTGTAAAGCGCAAACCGGTTTTGCTCCAACCCTTCAATGATGTGGCACTCCCAAAGCGGGCGGGCAAAATCCAGCGGGTTGGAGTGTAACCGTGAGACCAGGATGCCGAGCTCCCGCTCACTGCCAGGCCTTGGTAAAGCCGAATGGCGCACGTGGTAATCCAGGTCGATCTTCTTGTCGGTCTTCCAGGCCGGGGCTATCAGCCGGCCTAGAAAACTTCTGTAGACCAGCCGGTAACACCAGGGCGGTGCCACCTCGAAATCGGCTTTCATTCTGTCCAGCAGATCCCGCAGAAAGGTTTCCGGCGCATGGTCCGGAAGGGAAAAAACCTGCAGGTTGCCTACATGCATTGGCGTATCTTCAGACTCAACCGCAAGCCACGATGCATCCAGCGTTCCCAGGCGTTTCATTGATCGTCCTCTTACATTCGGTTGGCAGGGTGCCTCCGGTTTTGTTTTTGTGTGATTACTTTTTGCAAGCATACGCAACAAAGCGCTGTTTCCCAGCATGGTGCAACTACCTTGTTGTTATTGGGTTACACCGCCTCGGTGGTTTTCTTGTAGAGCGATTTCCTGGGGTGAGCAAGCAAACGCCTGAGCATAGGTTCAAAGTAACTCAAAGGCAGGGTTTCCGCTTTTGGGTCGAAGGCCGGCGAGTCGTATTTGCTGACAAACTCCAACGTACGGTCGTAATGGGGGTGGTCACAGTACTGGTCTCGCATATCCCGGTTCATGCCGAGATAATGGAAAAAGTAGTAACCCTGGAAGATGGCGTGGTTCTTGACCATCCAGTGGTTTTCTTCACTGACAAACGGCTCTAGCAGGACAGCCGCCACATCGGCGTGGTTATAGGTGCCCAGGGTGTCGCCAATATCGTGCAACAGGGCGCAGACTACGTATTCCTCGTCCTTGCCGTCGCGATGGGCGCGGGTGGCGGTTTGCAGGCAGTGAGTCAGGCGGTCCACCGGGAACCCACCAAAATCGCCTCCCAGCAACTGCAGATGAGTCATGATGCGGTCCGGCAGGCCCTTAGCAAACTGGCCAAAGTGGCTGGCAATCGCCTGCCAGTCTTCCGCTGTGCCCTTTTGCATATCGGTAAATGTGGCGTGTTTTTTTGTTGTATCGGTCATGTTTAGTTCACCTGTATCAGTCACGGAAGCCGGGGTTGGTACGGTCCAGTTTGCGCAGCAGGCCGGGCCAGGCGAGGTTGCCGCCCTGGCCTTTTGTGACTTGGGACGCCTGCTGTTTGATGGTGTCCACAATGCCGTCAGGAATCGGCGTCAGTTCCCGGTCACCGGACAGCGCACCGATCTGGACTTCACAGGCCCGCTGCAGGATGTACATGCCCAGAAAAGCATTGGCGATGGATTTGCCTACCGTCAGCAAGCCATGGTTGCGGAGAATCATTGAGTTGGCGGTGCCCAGGTCTTTTTGCAGTCGGGCTTTTTCATCCTCTCGCAGCGCTACGCCTTCATAGTCGTGGTAGGCAAGACTGGCCAGCGGAAACAGGCTTTGCTGGGACAGCGGCAGCAGCCCATTTTTCTGGGCCGAAACCGCCACACCGGCGGTGGTGTGGGTATGCATCACGCACTCGGCATCTTCACGGACCGCATGAATGGCACTGTGAATGGTAAAACCGGCCGGGTTGATGTCGAAATCGTCCGGGTTGATCTTGTTGGCTTCCTGATCCACCCGCACCAGACTGGAAGCGGTAATCTCCTCAAACATCAAACCGTAGGGGTTGATCAGGAAGTGGTGTTCATCGCCGGGTATGCGGGCGGAAATATGGGTAAAGATCAGATCGTCCCAGCCATAAAGGGCAATCAGACGATAGGCGGCGGCCAGGTCGACCCGCAACTGCCATTCTTCCGCGCTGACGCTGTCTTTCTTCGACGGTATGTTCAATTGTGATGAGCTTGCTGATGACATGGCGGCCTCTCTGGTCGTTTGTGGTGTTGCTGTTGTTATAAACTATGGGACGAGTGTAGGCCGGACAGCCTTATCAACACTGTCAAATAGTTTACACTCTGGTGATGACAGACATCAAAGCGGTATTAAAACATTGCCCCCTGTTTTGCCTTCCCAACCCGGCTCGCTGAGCAGCCAGTGAGCATGCTCAGGGTATTCCCAGTATGTCAGGACATCGCCATACCACTCCAACGTTTTGCGGCTGACAGTGATGGCAACGCTCCGGTCCTCTTGGCCGGCAATTTCAACATAATCATGCAGGCGGATTTTGCCCAAACCGCAGGCTGGCTCCACATGCCATGGATGAAAACTACGGGCGGTTTTGTTGTTATTTTATCCACCATTATACAGAGCTCGCTTGCGTCGGTGCTGTCTAGCCAGCCTGCCGGAAGTGTTTGTAACGGCTGCGGATTCCGGCCGGTGGCTTGCCGATATCGATACCTGACTTGTCCAATTCTGTTTTCAGATCTTCCCGAAACTTATGATAGTCCACCTCAGCGGAATGGCGACCGCCACCGTCAAATTTCAGGTGAGGGTGGGCCAGTTCGTGGTCGATGGCCGCTTTCAGATCCAGTGGCCGCTGGTAACGACCGCTGATTTCAGAGCAGGCCAGTTTGGCCTGATAGTCAGCCATCGGCCAGATACATCCCAGAGGCTGGAACAGGCCGATAAAGTATAGATTCTGAAAGTCCGCGTGCATCATTTTCCGGTACAACGGCACATGGTCCGCTCGCTCGAAATCAATAAAATCGCTATCGAAAAACGGGAAGGTGATACGAAAGCCGGTACAGGCCACGATGATGTCGTAGGCTTCGGTGCGGCCATCGCTGAATTCTACCGAGTCACCTTGCAGGGCCTTGATCGCTGGCCGGGGCTTAATGCGACCGTGGCGAATAAAATCCAGCAAGTCCGAGTTGACCGATGGGTGGTGGCTCAGCACCGGTTTTTTCGGTTTTGGTAGTCCATATTTTTCGGCGTAATCGCCCTGCAGCAACTTCAGCAGCAGGGTAAAGATCAGTTGTCGTGCCCGGCCGGGCAGCCAGGGTGTGCGAGCGCCCAGCACATCCGATGGCAAACCAAACATGAACTTGGGCAGGAACCACTGCGGGCTGCGCATGCTCAGACCTACATGCGCCGCAAGCCGGGAGGATTCCACCGCCACATCACAGGCGGAATTTCCGGCGCCGATCACCAGCACTCTTTTGCCCCGCCAGCTGTCATCTACCCCTTTGAAGTCATGGGAGTGCATGAAAGTGCCATCGAATTGGCCGGGATATTCCGGGGTTTTGGGGTTCCAGTGGTGGCCATTGGCGACCATCAGGTGGCTGAACGTGTCGGTGGTGGTATTGCCATCGTTGGTGGCGTAGCGGACATCCCACCGGCCTTCGCTATTCCGGCTGATGTGCTGCACGGTGGTTTCGAAGCGGATCTGTTCCATCACACCGAAATGCCGGGCGTAACTCTCGAAATAGGCTTGTAACTGGCGGTGGTTCGGGTAGTCGGGGTAGTCATCCGGCATGGGAAAGTCTTCATACTCGGACCAGTTTCGAGAGCTGATGATGTGAGTGTTTTCATAGACGCTGGAGTGGCCGGTTTTGGCGTTATAAACCCAGTTGCCTCCGACCTGGTCATTTTGCTCGAACACGGTGACCGGCAGGCCAGCTTCAAGGCAGTTTTTGGCGGCTGTCAGGCCACTGGGGCCGGCCCCGATGACGCATACAAGGGTGGGTTGAGTCACGCTGACACTCCTGTCGGTTATTATTGTTTGCTGCTGTCGAAAGAATAAAACCAACATTTGTCGGATATTTTTAAAATCTAACTTTTGTCAGTTATAGTGTCAATACTCAAATGACCAGGTGATGATCCCGCCAATGGAACCGCCCGCAAAATCGATGCCCACCAGTAGCCGGAAGCCTTTGCAGGAACGCAGTCGTGAGCGTGTTGACAAAGTTCTCGAAGTGGCTGAGAGGCTGGTAGCGGAAACTGGCCCAGAGGGCCTGTCGATACCCGATGTTGCGCGTGTCTCTGGCGTACCGCGGGCATCGATTTACCAGTTCTTTCCCAATAAATACGCCCTGCTGCTGGCGATTTCGGATATTCATTTACGGCAGGTGGCGAATTTGGTGGCGGGCTTGCGGGACTCAATTCAAGGTGGCAGCCTGGAGGATATTGCCCGTCTGACCACTTATGCAACAGCGGACTACTACAACCGGAATCCGGTCGCCAGCATGCTTATTCTCGGTGGACCGATGAGCCGTAACGCCTACCTGTCGCAGGAAATAACCATTCACGAGATCGGGCGGCAGCTAAGGGTTTTGCTGGTCCATGACAGCCCGGGGCTCAGGGTGCCCGAGAGCCCGGATGTCATGACAATTGCGGTGGAGATAGCCTTTTCCTGTATGAAGAACTCTTACTTCACCCACGCCACCATTACCGATGAAATGGCTGACCAGGCAGCCATGGCTGCGCTGGCTTATCTGCGGGTGGTGCTTCAATAACTGCGACGAGGGTACCGGCATGGCGGTACCCCGCTATAAAGCAGATCAGCTTTTATTTGAGACCGGCTTGTTGACTCTCAGCTCTATATCGCGACCGTTGCTGTCCTCGCCTTCTACTTCGATATAGCCATCTTTCTTGATGCTGATTTCGTCGATGGTGGTCATGCCATCGCTTTTGGCAGCTTCAACGGATTGACGCACATCTTCCTGGCTCATGCCCCAGGGGCCGTCCACTCATCGTCAATCCAGCCTTCAATCTCGACACTGCGGTCGTTGTTGAATTCAAATTCCTTATAGTACTAAATTCCGTAGTCGTTGCCTGCCTTCAGGGCATCGTCAACACTGGCAATGGGCGCATCCGCAAAGGCGGTAGGGGCGATCAGTGCGGTGGCGACAGCAAAACTCATGATTGTCTTTTTCATCGTTCATACTCCTTGTTTGGGTTTGAATTCGTCAAATCTGTATGGGATGTGCATACTGTTTCCGATCTTCTCACTGGCGTC
>JBDNIR010000063.1:0-7140 GCA_041688195.1 Marinobacter sp. | reverse complement strand
TCTTCCTGGGCTGGTTCTTCATTCCCGGCACCAACAACCTTGCCAACACGCCGGATAACTGGCTGCTGGGCATCTCACCGCTGTCTTTCGGTGCAATAGGTGCAATGATCAACTTCGCAGTCGCGTTTATTGTCTCTAACGCAACAGAAGAGCCACCGATTGAGATTCAGGAGCTGGTTGAAAGTGTTCGTTACCCACGTGGCGCTGGCCAGGCAACTGATCACTAAGCAATAATAGAGCCTTGCGCAGATAATCATCTGTCAAGGGTTGATCCAAAACGGGCTTCCTCATTGAGGAGGCCCGTTTTTTAAGGAAACATTATGTTTTGGGATTTGATTGCGACGGTTTTTGCTGGCCTGGGTGCTGCGGGTATTGCCTACGGCATTCGTGGTCTGACACTCAAGAAGGCACCCAAGTGGATTATTCCCGTTTTTGCCGGGCTCGGCATGATGGGTTACCAGGTTTATATCGAGTACACCTGGTTTGAGCACATGCAGTCACGCCTTCCTGCTGATACCGAAGTCGTCAGCACAGTGGAGGACAAGGTCTTTTGGCGCCCTTGGAGCTATGCTGCTCCGCAGATCACCCGTTTCACAGTGCTGGACAGAGCCAGCATCTCACGAAGTGCAGCTGGCGATGATGTGGTGCAGTTTGTTTTATACCGGTTCAAAAGCAGTTATGGTGATCGGGTAGCAGAAAAGGCCTACCTGCTGAATTGCAGATCAAGAGAACTGGTCCCGCTCAGTGAAGCAGGTGAGCCAGAAATTGCGGGCATGAAGCTTTTACCCTCAGGCAATAGACTTCTTGGCGCAGCCTGTCGATAAGCCATCCTTGTTTCAAAGTTACTGGGTACCACCTGGAACCCAGTAATCTTTGTATCAGACTCACAAATCCCTACCTTGTCTCTGCATTGTTTCCGCTACACTGTTGGCATCATTGAACGGATGTAACAACTGGCACTGACTTTGAATAACAATACCGGTGGTAGGTCTCACCCGCGTTGCGAGAAAGCCTGTTTATGCTGAGCGTATGGCTGCTTGTTCTGATTTCTATTGCTTACATTTCCCTGCTTTTCGCTATTGCATGGGCTGGCGACAGGCACCCTGCCCTTTATCGCAAACGGTTTGCTCGCACCCAGGTATACGCACTCTCACTGGCAGTATATTTCACTTCATGGACTTTCTACGGCGCTGTGGGCCGTGCCACCCAGGAAGGGCTTGGCTTCCTGCCCATTTACCTCGGGCCATTGCTGATCTTCGTCTTCGGTGCGCCACTGCTTCGGCGCATTATTTTTATCAGTAAACGTAGTAACAGCACTTCCATAGCGGATTTCATTGCCTCTCGTTATGGCAAATCCCAATCCCTGGCCGCCATGATTGCCTTTATCGCGCTGGTTGGTAGCGTGCCGTATATTGCCTTGCAACTGAAAGCCATAGCGATGGGCTTCAGTATTTTGTCTGACTCGGGAACCGCCACAGGGGAGCTCAGCCAGGCCGCATGGGGTGATTCCGCCTGGTACATAACCATCGTATTAACAGTATTTACCATTCTCTTCGGTACCCGCCATCTGGAGTCCACTGAACATCATCGTGGCATGATCCAAGCCGTGGCTTTTGAGTCTGTCATCAAACTGGTCGCTTTCGTTGCCGTCGGGCTCTTCGTCGGCTTTGGGCTCTACAACGGTTTCGGTGACCTGTTCTCCAAGATTGATGCCGCAGGCTTAATAGGCATCTTGACGACGGACTCTATTGAGGCGCCAGCTTTTATCACGCAGACGCTTGTGGCCATGCTCGCCATCATCTGTCTGCCCCGCCAGTTCCACGTGATGGTGGTAGAGAATACCGATCACCGGGATTTTGAGACCGCGCGCTGGACAATGCCTGCTTACCTCATCATCGCTAGCGCCTTTGTCATTCCTATTGCCGGTGCAGGCCTGATGGCACCGGGAGCAGACCTAACCAATCCCGACACCCTCATTCTCAGCCTCCCCATCCTGGCTGGCGAGCACTGGCTGGCAATACTGGCATTCCTCGGAGGTGGTTCAGCTGCGGCCGCAATGGTCATCGTATGCTCAGTGGCTATCGCCACCATGGTGAGTAACGAAATCGTGATGCCGGCGCTGCTCAGGTTCTTCCGTCCACGGATGAACAGGCGGGATGATTTGAGCTTCCTGTTATTGACGATTCGCCGTGTGGCCATTTTCGGCGTTCTACTGACAGCCTATGGCTTTTATCGGCTGGCAGGTGCTGATTACAGTCTGACGGCATTCGGCCTGCTTTCGTTTGCTGCTGTCGCCCAGTTTGGTCCAGCGCTGATTGGCGGCATCGTCTGGCGACGCGGTAATCATACTGGCGCCGTTTGGGGGCTTGCTTGCGGCTTTGCACTCTGGTGCTACACACTATTGATCCCGGCCATGACATCAACAGGGTGGCTGGCAGACACGCTTCTCGACGAAGGCCTCTGGGGACTGAGCTGGACGCGACCGACTGCGCTACTGGGACTTGAAGTAGACCGGGTAAGCCATGGCATTATCTGGAGTCTTGGGGTGAACACCCTGCTCTATGTAACCCTGTCACTTCTTACCCGGCAACGGGTGCGTGAAAAAATTCAGATCGCTGCTTTCTTCCAGGATCCACAACCCCGGTCTGAAACACCCCAGCAGCAGGCGTGGGAAGGCGAAGTACTGACCTCTGACCTGCAGGCTCTCGCGGACCGCTTCATGGGTGACGAACGGGCCGATGCTCTCTTCCGCAATTACGAGCGGCGCAACGCAATCAGGCTCTCGCCGCAACGGCCAGCCTCGACCCATCTGATGAAGTACATAGAACGGCAGCTCGCCTCAGTGATCGGTGCCTCGACCGCTCGTGTGGTACTTGAATCGACTCTCACCGGTCGGGACATGCAGATAGAAGACGTGGTCAGCATCGTGGATGAAGCATCCCAGGCCATGACTTTCAGCCGGGAACTACTGCAATCTGCGATAGAGAATATCAGTCTCGGTGTTTCGGTAGTCAACCATCAGCAGCAACTTGTAGTTTGGAACCAGCGTTACCTGGAGCTTTTCTTCTATCCACGAGGGTTTGTACGGGCCGGACGAGCTGTTGAGGACCTGATGCGCTACAACCTGATGACGGCCAATCTGCCCGCCAGAAAAATCGATGACATTGTAGCCGATCGATGCCGCGCCATGCGCAAGGGCGATCCGATGTCCTATGAACGTCACCGCCCCGACGGCACCGTTCTGAAAATCGAGGGTAGCCCGATTCCCGGTGGCGGCTATGTAACCACCTTCCAGGACATTACCGCCATGCGCCGGACAGAGCAGGCGTTGAAAGAAACTAACATCTACCTTGAACAGCGGGTAAAAGAGCGCACCCAGGAACTCCAGGTGATTAATGAGCAGATGCTGAAAGCTAAATCCGTGGCGGAACAGGCAAATCAGAGCAAAACGCGTTTTCTCGCCTCGGCAAGTCATGATCTTCTGCAACCGCTGAACGCTGCCCGGCTATTTACCTCGGCCGTATCAGGTAAGGCGCAATCCGGTGAGGTCCGGGAACTTGTAGAGCACATTGACAGCTCACTGGGTGCCGCAGAGGAAATCATCAGCACCCTGCTCGACATTTCCAAACTGGACGCAGGGGCGCTTGAACCACAAATTAGTTGCTTCCCGGTGACCGACATGCTCAGTCACTTATCTACCGAATTTTCAGCGATCGCTGTCGATCAGAAACTTGTGCTGGATCTGGTACCCAGCAGTGCCTGGGTCAGATCCGATGCCAAACTGCTCCGACGCGTGGTGCAAAACTTTCTTTCCAACGCCATACGTTACACGCCTCACGGCAGGATTTTGCTTGGTTGCCGGAGACTTAACGGATATTTGAGAATCGAAGTATGGGATACTGGGCCAGGCATTCCGGAAGACCAACTGGAACGCATCTTCGAGGAATTCCGTAGACTGCAGCATGGCCGTGACAAAAAAGGACTTGGCCTCGGCCTTGCTATTGTCGATCGTATCAGCGGTATGCTTAATCATCCGGTGAACGTCCGTTCTGTCCAGGGGCGAGGCAGTGTTTTCGGCATCACCGTGCCTTTAACCCCGGCGGTGATTTCTGAAGAGTCAAACAGCAAACCGACACGCAGTACTCGCGGTCTATCCACTCTAAACGGCCTGCACGTATTATGTATCGATAACGATGCCAACATTCTCGACGGGATGAAGGCGTTGCTCGGAAACTGGCATTGCCGGGTAACCGTAGCGGAGAGCCTCGAGCACGCTGACGAGCAACTGATCGGTACACCGCCAGATATCATACTTGCCGACTATCAGTTGGACGAGGGCAAGAACGGACTCGATGCCATGGATGCTCTGCGCTCAGATTATGGCGCCAAGCTTCCCGGAATATTGATTACCGGCTACATGGGAACAGAAGTTCGTGACGATGCCGTGGCCCGAGGCTATCAGATACTTTACAAACCCGTAAAACCGGCGGCGCTCAGGGCGCTTGTTAATAAACTACTTAAACCAAAACGGTCATGATCATACCCCCTGAAGAAAAGGCCACCCAGGGCTTTCACAAGCTGCGTTATCTGATCATCGATGACTTTGAACACTTCAGGGTGTCCATGCGCCAGATTCTCCGGAGTTTTGGCATCGATAAAGTGGAAACCGCCTCCAACGGAAACGCCGCTATCCAGCTCTGTACCTATGAGCATTTCGACGTTGTCTTGTGTGACTATAACCTCGGCGCAGGAAAAAACGGCCAGCACATCCTCGAGGAGCTTCGACACCGAAAGCTTCTTAAACGCTCTTCTCTTTTTCTGATGGTGACCGCAGAAACGTCGAAAGGGATGGTGATGGGCGCCCGGGAATATCAGCCAGACGCCTATCTGGCGAAGCCTGTAAACCGTGCAATGCTGGAGAATCGGCTCGGAAGTCTTATCGCCCAGCGGTACGCCTTGCTGCCGATTAACAAAGCAGTTGACCTTGAAAACCTGCCTGAGGCTATTTCGCTCTGCATCAAGGCGATTCCCCAACACCCACGTTACAAATCCTGGTTAATGAAGACGTTGGCTGACCTTTATATCAGGGTTGGCGACTATGCTCATGCGAGAAAGATATATGACAATGTGCTATCGCAGCGAGATATCTCCTGGGCCCAGCTAGGAAAATGCAAAGTGCTATTAGCCGAACAAGCCTATGAGGAAGCGACAAAAGAGCTTCAGCACCTCGTCATTAAACACCCGGATTTCATGGAAGCATATGATGTCCTGGCCGATACGCTCGCTCGAGGTGGCCAACTCAACGAAGCCCAACGACTCCTGGAGAAAGCAACTGAGCTATCACCCAACGCGCTGTTAAGGCAAAAGAGCCTGGCCGAATTGGCAGACTCTAACCAGGATATCGATACCGCTACTTCAGCTTGGCGCCGCACTGTAGGTCTTGGAGTCCACTCTATCCATGACAGCCCTGACCACTACCTGTCTCTTGGGCGTGCACTTTCCGAACTGAGCGAGGGAGATGTCTCAAACACCGGACGGGGTCAAGCAGAGGAAGCGGTCTCCACTCTGGCCAAAATGGAGAAGCGTTTTTCGGGCACCGCTGATATAGGAGCCCAGAGCTTGCTCATCCAGTCTAGACTGCATCAAGGTCAAAATCGTGACAAAGAGGCCCGCGAGTGCCTTGCTCAAGCGGAATCCTTTATTGACCAGGACAGCATGAGCGCAGAGGTGGGTTTGGAACTGGCTAAAACCCTCTTTCATCTGGATCAGCCAAAACAGGCAGAGCACCTTTTGACAAAGCTGGCTCAGCGATTCGCATCTGACCTTGTCACAGTTCAGAAAATTGAAAATCTGTTCGACGAACCCATTGGCTTTAAACAAAAGCTTCAAACCCGCTCACTCAATCGCCAGGGAATAAAAGCGTTTGAGGCCGGATCGCTGACTGAAGCAGTCGACGCGTTCAAGCAGGCACTGAGTATTGTTCCTTCCCATGCAGCCCTGAACCTGAATCTCGTTCAGGTTCTTATGAAGCAGTTGTCAGAGGACGGAGCACGACAAGAAACCATTAAGGAATGCCAGCAATGCCTGTCGGCACTGGCCAATCTCCCGGAGCAACATCGGCAATATCGTCGTTATATCGCATTTGGTAAAAAACTGGAGGCTATAAGTCATGCCTGACGATCAAAAATCCATCGACACAAATGCGGTAGACGACGAACGCCAGATTGATTTTTCATTGGTGATTGCATCAGCCGTGCATGATATGAAGAACTCACTGGGCATGCTGCTTCATTCGCTTGATGAGCTGCGCCAGGAGTATACAGAAACCCTATCGGGCTCTTCCCGTTTTAATACCCTGCAGTATGAAACTGAACGTGTTCACAGTGACCTGGTGCAATTATTGGGCATATATCGCCTGGGTGAGAAAACGCTGTCCGCCCATACAGAAGAGCATTTTGTTCCCGACTTTTTAAGTGAACAGTTTGCTCGCCACCAACCACTGCTTAACGGCCATAATATTCAGTGCGAGATTGAATCCGACGACATCAACGGCTTTTTCGATGAGGATCTTTTGACAGGGGTGCTTAATAACACCATTAATAACGCCATTCGCTACACCCGTGGGAAACTATTGTTCACTGCGGATCAACGGAACAACTACCTTGTGATCGGAGTAGAAGATGACGGTGAAGGCTATCCGCTTCATATGCAAGAAGCAGGCGGCGCCCCACCCGGAGCTCTTAATTTCGATACCGGCAGCACGAGCCTGGGGTTGTATTTTGCATCCTCTGTTGCACGCTTACACTGTGACGGGGGCCGTTTTGGATTCATTAAGCTTCACAATGAAGGCCGGCTCGGGGGAGGAGTTTTTGAAATCTGGCTACCCTAAAACCTACCACTTACCACTTACCAAAATTGAACTTCGAAGCTTGCTTTGATAGTCCGACGTCATTAACGTGAGCTTAAACCCTCAAGGAGTTGATCCAGTTTTATGCTGGCGTTACGGGTACTCTTGTTATGACAACGTTGCTCGATAATATCCTGGTAAAGTATATCACCCAATGGTTCGGGTTCCGCTCAGGTGGCGTGCGATTCTCTCACACTATTTTGGGCCCAATAAAAAACCCCCACCAGGACTCT
>JBDNIR010000372.1:0-2092 GCA_041688195.1 Marinobacter sp. | reverse complement strand
TTGCTGCGCAAGATCGTGCTGATAGCGTTCCCAGGGTGTCATCAAGAGCATTCTCGAAGTGAGTGAACGACAGAGGGTTTTCAGGCGCGGTATTGTGGCGGAATCTGATAAATTTCGCCATTATGCCTCAAACGTACCCGTTTCAAGTACTCCGAGTATCCGTTGCCGCGAGAGCAATACGACGATTGGCTCACGCCCGGACCATGGGCCTGAACGAAATCGGACGGTATACTGCAGTTTGAAGGAATACAATTTGCCAACCACCGGACGATTTTACCTATGACGAACCTGATCCTGATTGCCGCGGCGGCACTGATCATCGGCCTTATTGCTGGCGTGCTGATTGGTCGTTCAAACCAGAGCTCGAGCCTGCGCCAACGTCGCGTTGAACAACAGATTGACGAACTGAAAAGCGAATACACCCGCTATCAGGCTCAGGTGAATGAACACTTTATGGAATCTGCCCACCTGCTGCGCCGTTTTAATGATACCTACCGGGACGTGAACCAGCATATGGCCCGCGGTGCCAACCGGCTTTGCAATGATGAAGATTGGCTGGAAGAGATCGAGAAAACGACTACCAAGGCGCGCATTGAGGCTGATCAGGCCAATGGTTTTGAACCCCCCAGGGATTATGCGCCAAAGAGTGACCCGAAAGAGAAAGGCACTCTCGCCGAAGATTTTGGATTGGCGAAGAAAGAGAAGGCAAATAGCTGAACCCGGAGGGCTGGGGTTTCGCGACTGAAGTCGCTCCTACATCAACCTCCCCCGTAGGAGCGGTTTTAACCGCGATTCAAGAGCGATAAGTTTTAGACTGGATTGTCGCAATCTATAAACTGGTGTGTCAGACCAAATTTTGCTGCCAATGCCTCGCCTAGCGCCTGAACACCGTATCGCTCGGTGGCATGGTGGCCGGCGGCAAAATAGTGGATTCCACATTCGCGGGCGATGTGGGTCGTGGGTTCTGAAACTTCTCCACTAACAAACGCATCCACACCGGCCTCCAGCGCCTTGGTGATATACCCCTGCGCCGCGCCGGTGCACCATGCTATACGCTTGATTTTGTCCGGTCCGGCTCCAACCATCAGCGGCGCCCGGTCGAGGCATAGCTGAAGGTGGGCGGCAAATGCTTCGGGTGACAGCGGTTTGGCAAGAGTTCCAGACCATACCAGCCCATCAAGCGGCGCCGCATCCCGGATTTCCATGATCTTGGCTAACTGACAGTTATTGCCGTACTCAGGGTGATCATCCAGTGGCAGATGATAGGCCACCAGGTTGATATCGCGGCTCATTAACGCTTTGATTCTGGCCCGCTTCATGCCCTGGATGCGCTGGTCTTCAGCTTTCCAGAAGTACCCGTGATGGACCAGGATCATATCGGCGCCAACATGGATTGCCTCATCAATCAGCGCCTGGGACGCTGTTACACCTGACACGATATGGCTGACCCTGGATTTACCCTCAACCTGCAGCCCGTTCGGGCAATAGTCCTGAAACCGCTCGGGTTCGAGCCACCCGTCCAACGTCTGCATGAGATCGTTACGGCTTACCGCATTTGTTGCCATAGCTGATTCTCCAAATCTGAGGTCAGACAATACCCACAAGCGCATCAAGCAACGCATCGTTCTGGACCGGAGTGCCTACTGTAATGCGCAGAAAGTCGGAAACTCGGGGTTTCTGAAAATGCCGAACGATAATGCCCCGCTCCCGCAACGCCAGCGCCAGTGTTTCGCCAGCATGCGCTGGATGTCGGGCAAACACAAAATTCGCTTTCGACGGCAATGCCTCAAAGCCCTGCTGCTGCAGGCCCTCGGTCAGCCGTTCCCGCTCGGAAATCACTGCCTGACGGGTATGTTGGAACCAGTCTTCGTCTTCAAAGGCTGCTTTAGCACCGACCTGAGCCAGCTTATCCAGTGGATAGGAGTTAAAGCTGTTCTTGACTCGCTCCAGAGCTTCAATCAAATCCCTGTGACCAATGGCCAATCCGACTCTCAGGCCGGCCAGAGAGCGGGCCTTTGATAATGTCTGGGTGACCAGAAGGTTCGGATAGCGATCAACCAAAGCAATGGCGCTGTCAGTGCCGAAATCGACA
>JBDNIR010000371.1:0-3079 GCA_041688195.1 Marinobacter sp. | reverse complement strand
CATCCGGAAGCCGTGTGCAGGTATCGCTATGAATCACCATGCCTTTGCCGGAGTCCATCACACCCACCACCGGATCGCCGGGAATCGGTTTGCAACAACTGGCAAAACGAACGAGCAACCCCTCGGTACCCCGAATCGTCATCGGGTTGCCTGGATGCCTTTCGCCGGTCTGACCGTGGTTAGCCTCAGGGTCTTTGTCATCACTGCCGGCGCCGTTCAACAATTGGCGCGCCACCAGATAAGCCATTCGATTCCCCAGCCCGATCTCGCAAAGCAGGTCTTCAAAACTGCTGACCTGATTGTGTGAGACCACGGCGTTGATCTGACTTTCACTGATATTCGACAGTTTCTGGTCAAACCCATTGAGAGACTTTTTCAAGAGGGTTTTACCAAGCTCAAGAGACTCGGCTTTTTTCTGGAACTTCAGCACATGACGAATACTGCTGCGGGCTTTGCCAGTGACCACGAAGCTCAGCCAGGCCGGATTGGGACGAGCTCCGGGTGCGGTGATAATTTCAACGGTTTGTCCGCTTTGCAGGGGCTGACTGAGTGACGACAAGTTGCGGTTTACCCGACATGCCACACAAGCGTTGCCAATATCTGTGTGAATAGCGTACGCAAAATCTACCGGCGTCGCTCCACCGGGGAGTTCGAGAATCTTGCCCTTCGGGGTGAAGACGTAAATTTCATCCGGGAACAGATCGACTTTGACATGTTCAATAAACTCGAGCGAGTCGTCAGCCCGTTCACGCATTTCCATCAAGCCTTTCACCCAATGGTCAACGCGCTTCTGGCTAACAACGGACACCTCGGATTGGTCGTTCTTAAACATCCAGTGCGCGGCAATACCGTTGTTTGCGACTTGCTCCATTTCTTCTGTACGGATCTGGATTTCGATATTTACATGCATGCCGAACAAGGTGGTATGGATCGACTGGTAACCGTTAACTTTCGGCATCGCGATGTAGTCTTTGAAACGTCCCGGCAGCGGCTTATAGAGGCTGTGCACCGCGCCCAGTATGCGGTAGCAGTCGTCTTCGGTGTCGGTGATGATACGGAAGGCGTAGACGTCCATAATTTCATGGAACGATTTGTGTTTGAACTTCATCTTGTTGTAGATGCTGTTCAAGTGCTTTTCACGCCCCAGAATTCGACCGGGCAGACCGCGTTCGGTCAGCTTCTCTTCCAACCGACCGCGGATCTCTTCGATGATCTCCTGGTGGCTGCCCCGAAGCTTACTGACGGCTTTGGAAATGTAACGTGAGCGCATCGGGTAGAGCGAAGCGAAACTTAGGTCTTCGAGCTCGGTGCGAACACTGTGCATGCCAAGTCGATTGGCAATGGGCGCATAGATATCAAGGGTTTCGTTGGCAATACGTTGGCGTTTTTCATAGGGCAGTGGACCCAGAGTGCGCATGTTGTGCAGGCGATCCGCAAGTTTGACCAGGATTACCCGAATATCCCGGGCCATCGCCAGGGTCATCTTCTGGAAATTTTCGGCCTGAGCCTCGGCACGGGTCCGGAACTCAATCTGGGTCAGCTTGCTAACCCCGTCCACCAACTCGGCCACCGGCTCACCAAATTGCTCTGACAGGGCATCCTTGGGGATACCTGTGTCTTCGATGACATCATGCAGCATGGCCGCCATCAGGCTTTGATGGTCAAGTCGAAGGTCGGCGAGGATGTGGGCGACGGCGAGCGGGTGGGTAATATAGGCTTCGCCACTGCGGCGTTTCTGGCCCTCGTGGGCTTGCTCAGCGTAATAGTAGGCCCTGCGTACCTGATTGATACGATCAATGTCCAGATATTGACTCAGCTGACTAGCGAGCCCTTCCACCGTAACCTCTGCTGACACCTCGCCCCCACCGACCGATAGAAATAAATTAGACAAAAAAACCCGAATGCGCACATTCGGGTCCTTCCGATGCCCTGGAAGACAGCGGTAACCGACTGTCTTGCCTACTACTATAAAACCGTCAGGGCAGAATTCAATGCCGCCGAGCGGCATTGGCAAAGTTTATTTATTCGTCGTCTTCGATCTTCAACAAATCGCGACTAACCAGACCTGCTGCAATTTCTCGCAGTGCAATAACAGTCGGCTTATCATTGTCTTCAGGGACCATCGGCTCAAAACCTTTGGTTGCGATCTGACGGGCACGTTTGGTTGCCAACATCACCAACTGAAAACGGTTATCAACGTGTTCCAGACAATCTTCAACGGTTACTCGTGCCATACTTTCCCCCGACAGTGATTTCTATAGAATACTTTCGTAATGAGTCTTTCAGGTGCGTTTCTAAATGCAGCTTGAAGTAGACCGCGTAGTATAATAGCCAACGATCAATTTGTATACATTCATTCAATCCGTCACCCGGCGCCATAACTAAAGCCTGTTGCCAGCCACCAGCTCTGCCAGCAAATCGGCGTAACGGGCCTCCTGGGCTACAACCCGGAGGCGCTGAGCCGCCACTATGGACATCAGGTTCGCAAGCGCAGCTCCGAAGTCGTCGTTCACCACCAGGTAATCAAACTCCAGCGCATGGCTGCACTCTTCCCGCGCTTCTTTCAGCCGTCGCTCAACGACCTCCGGTGCATCGGTCCCGCGGCCTGTAAGACGCGACCGCAAAGCGGCTGCAGACGGGGGCACGATGAAAACACTGACGCACTCGGGCATCAACCGTCTCACCTGCACTGCTCCCTGCCAGTCTATTTCGAGAATAACGTCGCGGCCGGCGGCCAGCGTCTCGGCTACCCAGAGCTGGGAAGTACCATAGTAATTACCGAACACATCCGCGTGCTCAAGGAATTCTCCCCGCGCAATCATCGCCTCGAAAACCGGGCGGTCCACAAAGTGATAATTCACACCATCCTGCTCGCCCGGACGCATGCATCGGGTGGCGTGTGATATCGATACACCCAGTAAGGGCTCCTGTTGCAGTATGGCGGTTACCAGACTGGTTTTACCTGCACCCGAGGGGGCTGAAATTACATACAACGTGCCTTTTTCCAGGGCCTGGTTCATTGCTTGTACTACTCCGGGGCTAGATAGGTTCAGAGTGATTATTCGAGGTTCTGCACCTG
>JBDNIR010000370.1:0-8143 GCA_041688195.1 Marinobacter sp. | reverse complement strand
CCCCACCCTTCACACAACCACCGCAGGGCCGCCATGGCGGAACCCAGTGCAAATTCTGGCTCCTTGTCCACATAGTCCCTCGCCGCCCGGGTCAGGGTTTTGGGTTCACAGGGGCTCATGCTCACGAGTTCAAGCGCCAAATCGTAAAGTTCGATATCCTTGGCCGTGGCAAACCACTTGCCTTCCTGACCCGGTGTCGTGGCGATCAGGTCAGCCAGAATCTCAGTGTTGTCTTTCATGGGATAGCGCTTTGCCACTGAGCGAAACCGCGCAAGATAGGAATTGCCCTGGGCAGCGCTCAGACCATAGCGCCGATAGGCTTCCTCATGCAGGCCGGAGGAAATCAAAATCTCCTCGCATGCCTGGTCAATGGCAGAATCTGGCTCATTCAACCCCCGGGATGCCTCCGCGTACTTCACGGCCTCCGCCTTTTTTCCCAAGGCCAGCAGCGCCTCGACACCATAGCGCCGGTAGTGCCACATCGGATACCGGGACAACTCAAGCAAGTCGAGTAATTCCTGATACCGACCCGCTACAAGCAAACAGGACAAACACGCCGTGGTACCGTGGAAATAATTACCAGGATTCGGATGGGTCCAGCAATGCCGTAACGTGGAAATCAGATCATCGGCCCATTTTCCCGCCACATCTGCTGAACCGCAGAGTTCGCCCCACCGATCACCTACTGGACTGAGGTAATCGACACCGTCGTCCGCCATGGCCTGCCAAAGTCTTTCGAGCCATTTATCGCGGATGCTCTTGTCCGCAGGTGCCTTGACGATGACCGGAATCAAATCGTCAAGCGCCTTGTTCACGGCTGATCCCAGGGCACCGCTGGAAGTATCTATATGTTCCAGTGCAGGCCAAAGCTTTTCTATTAATCGAACCGATCCTTCTGCGCCAAGGACAACCTCTTTTCTGGCAACCTTTTTGATTTCGGAAACCGCTTCGCGAAGGCGTTGGCAAGCCAATTTGGAAGACTTCCACCCATAAGCACCGGTCCGAAAGCGAGCAGGAAATATCCATTTGTAGGTTGTGTTCTTCGTCATTTTAAAACCCGCAGACTGTTTTTCACAGCTCGCGCACATTGGTCGACCCGCCCGATCACCCTCAAGTAGGATGGATTGGCCAAACGACTGATCGCATCCAAGTCCAAGTCCAAGTCCAAGTGAAGCTTCGCAAGTGTGGTTTTGGCTTTTTTAAAATCGCCCGACATAACCACGTCAACCTACTTCAACGGTCTGTTCTGTTACATCCAACCTACTGCATCCAGGCCCTGATAGCTGGCTTCTACCTCCGGTTTGCGGCGTGACCTGAATCTGCGTGCTGATCCGCTCCTTCAAGGCCGGTACATGTGAGATCACACCGATCAGCTTGCCGTCCTGCTGGAGACCCGCTAGTGTATCCAGAGCAGTATCGAGGGCTTCCTCGTCCAGTGTGCCGAAGCCTTCATCCAGGAAAAGTGAATCCACGCGGACATTCTTGCTCGCCATGTGCGATAAACCCAGCGCCAGTGATAAGCTGACTATGAAACTCTCACCACCGGAAAGATTCTTCGTGGACCGAACCTCTCCCGCTTGGTAGTTATCAACCACATTGAGCTCCAGAGGCTGAAGGTCATCACGGATCAGCAAATATCGGTCAGTCATCTTCTGTAGTTGCCGGTTGGCATGACCTATCATCATTTCGAAGGTCAGCCCTTGGGCAAAATTGCGGTACTTTTTCCCGTCTGCTGAGCCGATCAATCCGTGCAGATTTTCCCATCGGCTGCATTCCTTTTTGTGAGCCTCGATAGCCGTCTGTTTTTCCTTTATCCGATCTTTGGCGGCCGTATTTTCTCTCAATTTGTGTTTGAGACCGGCAATGATGTCCCGAAACTCTTTCAGGAAATCTTCGTACTCTTTGAATTGGGGCTCCAGCTCACCCAGAGATTTGTTGGTAACTTTTTGCGCCAATGCCGTGGCCAAGCGTGTATCTCGATCCTTTTGCCTGGCCTTGAGGTCTGTCTGGCGCTCATCCAGCTCTTTGACTTTTATCGCCAGATCATCCCTCTTCTCACGGGTCAGCTTGGCCTCCAAAAACTGTATTTCATCTGAAAACCCTACAGGCACAAGCGCTGCAGAAAATTCAGCATCGGAGTTCTTCAGTTCTGGTTCTCTCCGGCCGAGGCGCTTTTTCAGAGATTCAACATGGGACTTAGCGGTGTTCAATTTTTGCTGCAGTTCATTGTGCGAATATCTGGATTGCTTTTCGGCATTCTCGGCATCGAAAACAGCTTTGCTCTGGCGGAGATCCTCATCATTGGGATTCTTGTCGCCGTACACTTCTTTCCGCTCGTCACTTACCGCGATGTGCTCCTTTTTCAAGCTCTCCAGACGTTCCCTCTTTTCTGCCAGGGCGATGCTTTGGGTTTCGATAATTGCATCCAAACGCTTTATATCGCTATCGAGATCTGTAATCTGTTTCTCGATCTCAGCCTTTTTCCGAACCTGAGCCTGCCATGCATTCAGCCGCGCTCTGAGTGACTCAAGCAGCGATGAAATATCAGCGCCGGGAATATCTTCAATGCCAAGCGGCAGAAGCTTCGCCGCCACGGTCTGTCTACGCTCGGAAAAATCAACACGGCGTTTTTCGAGTCCTTCCTCGACCTCGACAAGGGCTTTCTTGGCTGCCTTGTTGTCATTAGATACTGCTATCTCCTGCTTTTCGCCATGCGTCAGATTATGGCGAGCCGCGACCTCAGCTTCTTCGAGTTTCTTGATCGCGGTCTCCTGATTCTCAGCATCACTGATCCGTCTAGTCAGCGCTTCAACCTTCTGTTCGGTTTCATCGGGGACAGGAACATTACCTTCTGCGAACGGGTGCTCTGTCGCACCACAGAGCGGACAGGGGTTGCCATCTTCCAGTTTGGACCGATGATCTTCAAGCTCCACTATTTTCGACAGGAACGCCATTTCACGCAGCAAAGTCTCCTTGTCGGTACGGTATTCGCGCAACAGTCGATCCCCAAGCAACAGGCTTAATGTATCTTTGCCTTGTTGGAGTTTTTCTGAGGCATCGTCCAACTCCTGCTTCAAAATACCGCATTTCATCTGACTGTCGTCGAGTGACTTTGTCGCCTGCTCCAGAGCTCTCATGGCCTTTTCTTGACCGGCTTCTTTTCGAACGATTTCTGTTTGCCTGGAGAGGAGACCGCTCAACTGTTCTTCAACGCCCGCCAGACCACTTATCAGCCATTCGTCCCGTTTATACTCCTTGAGATAGCCGTCGACAAATTCCAGCGTTTTTTCAGCATCGGAACGTTTCTCCTGTTCTTTAAGCTTGAGCTGGTTATCCGCATCAATTTTTTCTGCATCCTTTTGGCAGCTATCTTCACCTTCCAGAACAGCCTTTTTCTGATCGGCAAGCTTCTGATCGAGGGAGCGAACCTTCAGAATTAGCGGTGCAGCGGTCTTCAATTCCTCTTTAACTTTAGCGGTTTGGTCTTCAGCCGACTTCAACGACTCAGCCTGTCCCTTGGCAGATGATTCCAGTTCAGGAAGAGCCTCTTCCTCAGTTCTCAAAGCTTCGTTGTCATCTACCTGCTGATTTCGGAGTGCTGTGAGCGTTGCGTATAAACCATCCAATGACGCAGCACTCAAAGCCCGGTTGAGTTTATCTCGGGTTGGTTGAAAAGCATCGATATCACTTTGCAGCTGTCTCGATTCACCGGCCAGACTGATGATTTCCTTGTTCAGTCCATCAATGGTCGTGAGCCAAGCAATAGCCTTACCTGCGTCAGCAGACTTGGCAGCAAGGTCAGCTTCTTCCTTTTGCTTCGTCTCGAGTACCTGCCCAATCTCTTTTTCCTGTTCCGGCTCCAGAATGACGATTCCTGCCGTTTCAGCCTGGAGAATATTTAATCTTTCTCGCTCATCACGTTGTCGTTCATGGACACGGATGGATATCTGGCTGTATATCTCAGTGCCTGTTATCTGTTCCAGGATCGGGGCCCGTTCATCGGGTGCCGCCTGAAGGAATGCGGCGAAGCCTCCCTGGGCCAGCAACATAGACCGGGTGAAGCGATCAAAATCCATACCGGTAGCTGACTCGATCTGGTCGGCAACACCCCTGATCTTGGATTCAAAAATTTCACCGGAATCGGCATTGGAAATCTCGTGCTTCGGGGCCTGAAGCTCTCCACTGGGCTTCTTGCGTGCACGGTGCTGGCTCCAATGGCAACGGAATCGCTCCGTCTGTGTCTCGAAAGTCACTTCGGCAAAGCACTCGCCGGTCTGGCGGGACATGATCTCATTTCCACTCTTGGTGACCTTGTTCAAGCGAGGCGTCCGTCCATAAAGAGCAAGGCAAATGGCATCGAGGATAGTGGTCTTCCCAGCACCGGTTGGGCCGGTGATGGCAAATATACCGTCGGAGTCAAAGGCCGGGTGTGTCAGATCGATTTCCCATTCGCCGACCAGTGAGTTTAGATTTTTGAAACGTACCTGCAGTATTCTCATCGACAGCTTCCCTATTCCGCCTGCACGTCGTCTTCGTACAGAGACGAGAGCGTTTCCTGGTAGGCTCGGAGCAGCTCCGGCCTCTGGTCTTCAGGTACCTGATGCGCGACGAGGCATCGTTCGAATACATCGTTCACGTTCAGGTCGTCTAGAGTTTCCTCTTCATGCATTTGCCCCAGCACACGGTCGATGATACGGCTGTTTTTAATGCGGAGAATCTCCATTTGGGTACCGGTAATGGCAGCCTCTAGACGCTCGCGCAGGTCGCCAATGACTTCTTCGCCTTCGTAGATGACCTCGAGCCAACCTTGTGAGTTTGTTGCCGATAGCTCAAGAAGTCGGTTTGAGATGCCATCCCATTCTCCATTGATGCGCTCGAGCTTCTGAAACACCGGCACATCGATCAGCTGTATAGACGCAGCCGTGCTGTGCCCTTCTTTTTTATCAAAGGCAACCTGACAAATACTCTTCTGCTGTTTTGCCTCCCCAAATCCCATGGGCAAAGGAGAGCCGCTATACCGAATATTTTCAGATCCGTTCACCTTTTGCGGAACGTGGAGATGTCCAAGCGCCAAATAATTGAAGGATGCAGGAAAGATCGCGGCAGTCACGTGAGCAAGAGAGCCAACATAGAGCTCGCGCACGCCATCACCGTCGACAGTTTTTCCGCCCGCGGTAAACAAGTGTCCCATACCAACGATGGGAATATCAGCTCCGAGTTCATCGCGTTTCTGTTCGGCCACAGACGCAACAGCAGCGTAATGATTGCGGATTCCGTCAATTAGCTTCCGCTCTTTGTCCTCGACACTCTCACCAGCCTCCGCCATGCGGATATCCCTGTCTCGGAGGTAGGGCACAGCACATATAATTAACTCAGGGGCATCCTGTTCATTGCGGAGCACAATCACTTCGTCCTCCGGGGTTTCGGACGCATTGCCGATTACATGGACATCGAGGGCTTTTAGCAACTCCTTCGGGGCACTGAGAAAAGAGGGGGAATCATGATTGCCAGCCACGATGACAACGTGCCGACAGGATGAAGCCGCCACCCGGCACAGGAAACGGTAATAGAGCTCCTGTGCGCGATTACTCGGAGCACTGGTGTCAAAGATATCACCCGCCACCAGCAATGCATCGATTTCATTCTGCTGAATCGTTTCCGCCAACCAGGTAAAAAATACTTCGAACTCCTCGTAGCGCTTTCTGCCGTAAAGGGTTCGGCCGATGTGCCAATCAGATGTGTGGAGGAGTTTCATACTGTTACGCAGCCCCTGCAGAGACGGAGCGCTTCGTGTATTCTTCACGCCACTTTTTCAGTGCATTCAAGTCGGCCAGAAGATCGTCTAGCTTTGGTAGCTCTACTGGTGATTCAGCTGGTTGTGAGTGTTCAAACCCTGAGTATTTGGTCATAAAGGAATCCAGGAGATTACAGTCTGTGTCCTTCAATTTAGCCAGATCCTTGAGCTTTAACGTATGAACGGGACGCTGGAATCGTTGAACCACGCCGCACAGCAGATCGTTTTCAATGGAGCGCTCCACCAATATTCTGAAATCGCTGCATATCGACTTCAGCAAGATTTCGGTATGTTCAAATCCGCCGTTTTCACTCGCCTTCTTTGCGTCCTGGTACCGTTGATTTATCAGAGTGTTCAGGGCGGTTTTGATGTCACTCTGTGAAAGTGGAATGGGAGCTGGCTCTCCAGTACCCCAGTCCGTAGAACGGATACTAACCACATCGGGCTTTATGGCCTTCTTCTCAGCAAAATGCCTGACGGTACCTAGTAAAGAAAGACGATGGGTAAAGACTATGACTTTCTTATCGAGAGATAACTCGATCAGCCTTTGGACCACGGCCTCCTCATAGGTTTGGTCAAGAGAGGATATTGGATCATCGAAGATAAACGGGGCCTTGTTGCTCTTGCCAGTAACATCGGCTAAAAATGCTGCAATGGAAACAATTCGATTTTCTCCTTCGCTGAGGACATCCACGAGACCAGTCTGTGCGGCACCGCGAAGCTGGAGCTTATGAAGGACCCGACCTTTGGAAACTTTTGATTTTACGAGTTCAACCCCCACCTGAGACGCACCGAGGACCTTGAGCTCCGCGTTGAACCTTTGCACGAACGCGTCTGTAATCAAGGCCTCTGCCAGCTCTCCCTTTTTTTGGGATAGTGCTTTGGTATTGGTCGATTTCTTGGCTTTCTGGATCTGGCTCAGCAGTTTCAGGCGATTAACCTCTTCATCGATGGCAGCGCGGTGCTCAGACAACCACTTTTTGGCTTGTAAACTGTTCAGCTTTTTCTTGATTTCCTCGCGATTGGCGCTGTTGGCGTCCTCGTCATATTTCTCCGCCAGTTCACCGAGGATCTTCGATTGAGTATTCGCTGCTTCAATCCACTTGGGTAAAAGTGGCGATGCAGGGATAGCCTCCTCGGAATCCATTTCAGGCAGTTGATCTTTCCTATTCTGCAATTCAGTAAAGTATTCTGTCACCTGGCTGGCAACTTCATCCTCTGGAATGCCCGCTGCATCAATTCTTGTCTTTAGAGCCTCCTTCGTGGGTAGTACCTCGATAGTCTGGGCTGCGGTCTCATATTCCTTAGCTGCATCTGTTGCGGCCCTCTGCATTTCGCCTTTCACGAAATTTTCGAAGGAGGTCAATCGGTCCTTGGCCTCCTGGGTCAAGGTTTGATGGCAGACGACGCAACGTGAACCTTCAGACACATTCGGGTATTCGGTTTCTTTATAGGCAATTGATATTGAGTAGTTCAGAGCTGCTTCCCAAAGCTCTTTCCAGACGTCTGACCCAACCCCTTCTAGTTCGCTTCCGGAGAATACTTTACCCGCCGCAGTATCTGCCGCTGTCTTTTTTAGGATCGACTTCTTCTTGGCAGCAATGATCCTTCGGCAATTTTCGTCAGATAACTGCGCCAAGTACTTTTTGGCATCCTGGACGAGAGTATCAATATGCTGTTTCTGCTTGCTGAGCTGCCTCGCTTTTTCAGCCGGTGCCTGTTCGGCAAGGCGCTGCTGCAACGTATGCATCTCGGCCTCGTCAGTGCTGCCAAATGTGCAATGCTTGTCGATGTCTTGGTGTGTGGTCTTGGCGCCGATGGATTCGTACCAGGTACCTTCTGGAGTTACTTTTTTGTCTACCGGGATATTCGGCTTTTTTGACTGGTGCCGAAGGGTCTCGGCGTCCAGGGCCGACGCTACCTTTTCGCATACCAGGATGAGTGAACTGAAAAATGACAATACCGGCGGCTCATAGCTTACCTCGTCTTCACTGCTAACAAAGACCTTGCCGAACGAGGTGTCAAAGATATCAACGCTATTGAGGTCATCGCATACCCCTTGTCCTGACCACGTATGGCTTTTTAGAATACCATCCTGCTCAAATGAAATGCAGGCCTTCTGGGCGACGGAGCCGGGCTTATAAACATTCCTGTGGAGGGTGCCCGGCTCGCGGGCACCACAAGCATGCTTGAGGAGCCTGACATAACCCGACTTCCCAGACCCATTGCTACCATAAACAATTGTGATATTGCCTTTGCCGAACTCTAGGGGCTTTTTCGGAGAAAGAGCATTTACCCCCTCAACATCACCGATCGAACACAAACGCAGTGTGCCGGCATCGCCCTGGG
>JBDNIR010000369.1:0-4821 GCA_041688195.1 Marinobacter sp. | reverse complement strand
CTGCTTGCAAAGACGACCGATCCTTTCTCCACTACGCGCACCCATGACTCTTTCGTCCGTTTCGATGAGAACCGGGTATTTGGGCTTACGAAAAAGATACTGAATCACAATGGCTCAATTCCTATGACTGCTGCTCTAACGTTTTGGGTAAGACGCGCGCGCTTTTTGCGCGTCGTGCTTGACCCACTTGTTAGGAATTTCTAAGCTAGTTATCCAGTTCATTGCGAACATACCTCCCATCAACGAACCCTGAAAAGAAGCGTTCCAGCATGGGGTGATTGATGGACTCTACGATATCATCAGTTTCCAAGTTCCGTTCAGCTACATATGTGGAATGTTCGCTCCCATGAACTAAAACATGGTACCAGGGCCTGTTTTTCGGGGGGCGAGACTTTGCGGCATTTTCGTACCACTCTTCTGTCCCTTGGTAATTCCGGTCGACATCTACGATTACACCACGATAGTCGAAAAGTCGATGGTGAACCAATTCACCACCGGAGAATTTAAGCTTTGTAATACTCGTTACAGTTCCCATATTTTCCACACTGTAGTCTGGTTATTCATATTCCTAACGGCTAAGCTCACCCGACGCGAGCCGCGTAGCGGTGAGCTGTCGGGTGGAGCGCCGTGTTATGTGGCTCTTATGGCGCCACAACATTGCACTTTCCAAAAGCAATACTACCTCGCCCATTGTTTTCTACGAAGAGCAAACTCGCGAACAATTGAACATCAAATTGGGACCCGAAGAGATAGTATTTTTTGATTTTTACGTTGTAATCTTGCACTACTTTGTCCATTTGATATCGGTCACATGTTACCTTCTGGGCGCTTGGCGAAAACGAGCAACGTGAAACAAAGGTGGTGTCCCCGTTTTCTTCGATTTGGACCGAATATTTTCCCTTCTCAATTTGAGCGGGAGTGTATTCTCGCTCGGCATCAAATTTCTTTTCGACGATGCAGTGGTACTCGACAGCCTGCACCATCACTGGCATAAAAAACAGCAGGGCTACTAGAAACTTGTGAAACATTCTCTTTATCCTTTTAGACACATAACGCCGGCGTCAACTGCGTAGCAATCTGGCGGGATTTTTGGAACAAAAAGCGTGACAGTTTGCGGAGTCAGATTGCACGCCCTTGTTAGGCAATTTATGCATTAAGGTACTCCATAACAAATACGACAATTGTATGTGAAGCATTAACAGCCAACCTTGCCTCAACTTCTACAATAGAAGGTGGAGTGTTACCTCTGCCATGAGCAGAACCAATGTGTGATCTAAATGCCCCAACTCCATCAATAACAGAAGATAAGCCTTTCAATATTTTGTGTTGGTCTGCTGCTAATACAGGATCTGAATTTAAGGTGAGATTTGAGCGAACAACACCCCATAGATCAATAACATTCAACTTCTTCGGCATCGCAAGATCAAACTTTTCAATATAGAACTTTAAAGCTGATTCAATAATAGAACATGCCGCGGTAATCGAAGCATGAGGATCTGAGGATATATTTTTGACAGCTCTCTCGAATTCTTTCTCGATAGAAGAAAAGTCACCGGTTTTAAAGAAGTCTTCAAGGGTTTTGGTTATTGGGTTAGATCCAGCAATTGTGATATAGCCATTCGTTCGATATGAAAGGTTATTCTTGGCTAAAGAATTAGCGATTCTTTTTTGTCCTTCAGAAATTTTATCATTATTTCCACTACCAAATAATGACGGAGATAGATCTTTATCCATATAGTCTTGAATGACACTTCCAAGCACCTCATGAGCTAAAGTACTAGGATTGTCGTTACAACGCTTTAGCCAATTACTACACTTTTTCTCACAGTTGCCCTCTGGTACATCACCAGGTGCACCTGACTCCATAAATAATGTTTCTAGAGTTGAATGACTGTAATAATGATCAGCAATGACAGATGCTACTGCTCCGATTACAGAATTTGGAATTAAAGAACTCAATCTCGATTCTCCTTAGGCCTAACGCCTCAATAACTGGCGAAGCTTTGCTGCGTCCGGCGCCGAAGGCGCAAAGTTGATTGATTTTTTAGGCCTTTAAGTGCTAAAGAGGCCATACCTTTCTCGTTTTTAAAAAACTATCATCAACTGTGTAACTATAAAAGTATTCACTTAGACCGAAAAAGCCATCTATGCCATGTTGATAGCAAGCGATATGAGAGAGCTCGGATAAAACACTTGAGAGCCAACGAGCAATCGTCAGTGAATGGTACCTACCCCATTTTTGTACAATGGCATTTTGGCCGGTGCGTATAGATGCAGACTCAACGTCCCGCATAGTGTGCCCGCTTTCATTTGTTTGTATTACCATCGTGAACGGGGAAGTGATTGAATCAATAAATTCGGCTCTACCTTCAATACGCTTTTGTGCGGTCTTACCGTAATAATGCTTCTTTAATATGCATTCAGCTACTTCGTCCCACCATTTATTAATTGGTTCATTCGCGGTCAAATTGGGGTTGTCTAATGAAGCGAAATTTGCGTATCTGCCTCGTCGAGCGTCAGCAAATGAATCTAAACACTCAAGTATTTTTTGTGGAACGTCATTTGCTGGGCGCGTGTAATTCGGTGACAGTTGTAGCTTTTCAGAAATTTTTTCAACCTCGTTGGCCAGATCAATAAGCTTGTGCCCAAACTTCTTTATTACCTTTCCGTCTGGCATTTCCCCATTATGTTCTATAGCGTAATGTGCAACCAGTATTAGCTTTGAAAGTCTTTCTAGCCCCACAGAGAGACCGAAGAAAGCAGTATAATATTCACCCATTTTGTCTGCGTAATTAGCTCTACCTATCGCAGTTGCCCCAGAGCCAATTAGGTGCCTGACTAATGATGCTTCTCGCCCCAGTGCATGCCATTCAGGCACTTCCCATGGATTTCTACCCATTTTCATAATTGCCTTTTTCATGAGCCGAGGATAAGTGGAGCCTAACGTCGCGCATGAGCCACCGAGTAGGCCGGCAAAGCCGGCTTGCGAAGGTCGGTCTCGATGCGCTTGTTAGATCTCACCGGATACGCCGATCTTCCGCCATACGCTCGCAAGCCAAGGCTGTTGCTCGAGCGGTAACCCCGTTGGACGATAGTAGTACTCCAGCTCCGCGAACGCAGCCCTTTCAAGAAATGCGCGCCATGCTGCCAGGTCGTGATACACCCCATATCGCCCGCGATTCCAGCCCTCCTCGTTATTTCCCCGGGGGTTCGAGGTGAATAGCACCCCATGGGGCTTGAGCGCCGCGTGCAACTCGCTCAATACACGCGGTAACTCTTGGCGTGGCACGTGGAACAGAGAGGCGTTTGCAAAGATGCCGTCGAAGCGGCCGGCGGGAAGCTCAAGCGCGAGGAAATCCTGCTCCCAGACTTCGCAGCCGCTGTGCTCGCGTGCCATGGCCGCAAGCGGCGTGGAGCCTTCGAGGCCGATCGGCTCGTGGCCAAGGGCGCGAAACGCCGCCAGGTCACGCCCAGGGCCGCAGCCGAAGTCGAGTATGCGCAACGGTGGTGTACCGCGAACGTGCTGCAGCAACGCCGCGATATTCTGCTTCACATCGTGGTCGCGCGTGCCTTCCCAGAACTCGGCAGCGCGCTCGCTGTAGTGTTCGAGCGTCTTGTCGGTGATGAGTGCCATGTCGTCGAGGATCTGTATCATCGCGATTCTTCGCTTCCCTGATGAGCTCTAACGCCCGCAGCAACGGACGGTTTAAAGTTGATTGAGTGAAACGAAAGCGGCTTTAAACCGTTCCGATTGACTGCGTTTGTTAGGTGATTAATGCTCGGTATCTCTCGGTGGAAAGGGATCGTTTCCCGGATGAATAGTATCCTTGCTTCTAATTTTTCCGTCTCTACCCTTTGTAGTAAGCTCCCCGCCACCTTGATTATGAAGCATTCCCTTGGCTGAGCTATTGGCATCCTTTTGTGTGTTATGAAGACTTGATGCTTTACTTGCGTCATTCCTTTTATTGACCCATTTACCGTCGTCGCGACGGTAAACTGTTCTATCTTGTTTTTCACTCATACTATTTCTCCAATATTTAGTCGGCAATAGCGCCTGCAATGCCCCAGCAGATTAACATCAGTACAAAAAATCCCAGTGCACCGAGTATTTGAAAATGAATAATACTTGCGATCATGGCAAAAAGAGAAGCAAGCCCGCCAATTCCAAAGACTAGAAGCCAAAACCATTTCTGTGTAATTAGGAAAAGAGCGATTATTCCTAGAACAACCAGTATTAGGTCAGAGTCCATTATTTTTCACCTAACGCTGAGATAAGCGGCGGCTAAAAGCCGTCCGGTGGACGGCCATCAGGCCGGGAACGAACTTAATTGACTGGTTAGCTGGGGGTAACGATGAAGCCACTTCCTGGCAACCAATACGATGGCCTGCGCCGTTGCTGCCTTGCACCAAAATCTGCCGAGGCACAATGCTCAAAAACACCGCAACCGATGCGGTGAATGAACCAGAACGCCAGATTAGCAGATCAAAACGGTGCTCACGACGGACAACCCCACAAACGGAACGCCTAACTTTACGTCACCACTGTTGAAACACTGAACTGCCAACTGACCACCGATTTCGACGGCCTTGGCGCGCACCGAAACTCGCTGGTTTGCGACCAAATCTGAACCAAGGCCACTGGTACCGAACCACCCAAAAAAGAACCACATCAATCCAGCTAACAGTAACTTGATAGGCCCCTTCGCGATTGCGAAAATCCGACCGCTTCATGATTACACGCTCGAACTTCTGCAAACGCTTACCTATAGGTATATAAAACAACAGCTTAGTCGAACATTTTCGATTCTTCCACGTAATCAT
>JBDNIR010000062.1:0-4228 GCA_041688195.1 Marinobacter sp. | reverse complement strand
GATCCTGAAAGAGGGTGACATCCGCCAGGGGTTGCGGCCACTGACCAGTGCTGGCCACAGCGCCGATTGGATGATGGTGTTTATCGAAGGGCGTATTCAGCGTTTTGTGCGATCGTCTTTTGAGCGGCTGCCCTCGACTGAGTTCGATGAAAGCTGGGTGCTGCTGGCGGCCGGACTTTGGGTGCCTGAAATGGCCTCTGTTTCGTCCTAGATAAACTGAATTGATGATTCTGCCTCAATGGGAGTCAGGCGCCAAGCAGAATAGTTACTGTACTTATAGGCAGTAAAGTAGTCCGAGAGGTGGTGTCGGGAAGGCTTTTCCCAGAGTGTTGGAGGCCAGGGATGGCCGGAAACAAGCTACAGGGACGTACTCGGAGCGTCTCTGGGAAAAGCCTTCCCAACAGCGCCTAACCCCCCAGTTATCAGTCATTACTCGGTAAAACGAGCAATCAGCTAGCCCCATTCAACAACGCCCGAAGCGAGTCATAAATCCCCGGTGCACTGATCAGCAGATCCTGCCCCCATAAATCTTCCGGATAGCCCTCCGGCACCTCCGTAAAGTGCCCCGCGCTGGCACCTGCCTCCAGGGCAATCAGCCGACCGGCCGCAAAATCCCATGGGCTGACGGACTCATAGTAAGCATCCAGCCGTCCGCAGGCGACCCAGCAGATATCCAGTGCCGCAGACCCTACCCGCCGCAAGTCGCGGCAATGGTGAATCATCACGTCCAGACGTTTCAGCAACGGTGCAAGCTTATCTTTGGTATAGGGAAAACCCGTGGCAAACAGGGTATCTCTGGGGACCGTGGCGCCGCTGTGCTGAATCGCCGTGCCATTCAGAGTGGCGCTACTACCACGCACTGCCCGAAAGGTTTCGCTGGCGAACGGGGCATGGACGATGCCAACCTGCACGTGTCCGCGCTCGGCGTAAGCTATGGAGATCGCCACCTGGGGATGGCCATAGGCATAGTTCACAGTGCCGTCAATGGGGTCGATTATCCACAGCGGGCTGCCCAGGTCCGCGGCCTGGCTTTTGTCGGGCCGTGATTCTTCCGAGAGGATACGGTGATTCGGAAAGCGTTTATGGATGGCTTCGGTGATCAGCTTGTCGGCCATCAGGTCGGCGTGGGTCACCAGTTCGATCTGCTCTTTGTAATCGATTCTGAGCGGGTTGTTTTCCCGTTCATGGCGGATCAGGTCGCCAGCTTCCCGGGCAAGTTGTTCAGCGAAGTCAGCGATGGTCTGCACAGAAAAATCCTTGCATAGCGAAGTGCTACCGGCAGCGGAGACTGCCGGGCGAAAAAACAGTAGCGTAAGCCTACACTGCTGTCAGAGATTTTTCAGCCAGGCCTCAAGCTTATCCATAGCCAGTTTCAGCCTTGGGCCAGCCTGGTCAATGAAGCTATCGTCCAGCTCCTGATCGGCAAAGTCTCTGTCAGCCAGCGCCAGGGCGGCGGTGCCGTCGAAATCGACAAACGCCAGTCGCGCACTTAGCTGGTCAGGTACGAAGCCAAAGTCACTGGCGGGCAGAATGGCGATGCCAGTCTGCTCAAGCAGGTTCTGGCAGAAGGCAGCGCTGGTTTTGATGTTGTGACGTTCAAAGGCGTCTTTATAGGCGGAGAAGTCAGGAAACAGATAAAACGCACCTTCCGGTTTTTGTACCTTAACGTCCATAGCAATAAGGCGACGGTGCATGTACTCGCCAATGACCTTCAGCACTCGTCGGGATTGCTGCAAATAGTGGTCGATATCGTCCCCGCCGTTAAAAGCGGTGATGGCAGCGTACTGGATCGGGGCACTGGTGGCGGTGTAGGTTTCGCTGGCAATAATCGCCATGGCGTCCTGCAGCGGCCGCAGTTCTTTCGGAAAAATAAACGTGCCTAGCCGCCAGCCACCTGCGCCCAGCCATTTGCTCATGCCGGTGCTGATAATGGTGCCCTCGGGATAGTAGCGGGCCATGGACTTGTGCTTGCCATCAAACTGAACCTCACCGTAAATCTCGTCTGACAGCAGAATCAGCTGGTACTTCCGGGCAACGTTAGCAATCGCCAGGAGCTGATCATCGGTGTAAGTACATCCGGTCGGGTTGGACGGGTAGTTCAGAATTAATATGCGCGGACGGGATGGGTCATCCCGACAGATGATGTCCAGCTCCTCGGCGGTCAGTTGCCAGTTGTTCTCCGCGTGGGTGGGCAGCCAGTGGACGGAACGGCCGATGATTCTTGCCTGCGGCGCGTAGGACACCCAGCTTGGTCTTGGGATCAGCAGATCGCCGTAGTAGGCCAATTGCAGAATGAACAGCAGCTCCTTTGAGCCCGGGCCGATCAGCACGTCTTCCCAGTTGCAACGCATGCGCTCACTGCGATTGATGTAACCGGAGATGGATTCCCGCAACGCTCTCAAGCCTTTGACTGGTAGGTAGTCCTTCTGGTGGGCGTTTTCCTGCAGTGCTGCAATCACGCGCTCGGGCACAGGAAACGGCGATTGTCCCAAACCCAGTTTGATAATATCCCGGCCTTCGGCGCGCAACTGATTGCTGAGCTCGTTGATTCTGAGGGTTGCGGAGGGCTGGATGCCTCTCACGTTAAGATTGATGGCAAAACGGTGATCGTTACTAATATCCATGGGATCCATCTGATTCGGGGAAGCGTGAGACCAGTATAGGAAACCCCGACGGCATTGAGGAAAAAATCAGATAGGGAATTGCCGAAAGTTGTTCAGCGATGTTGCCAGGAGGCTCTTTCAGCTCTCGGAGAGCCTGGTTGAACGCATCACGAAGTGCTTCGCCTTCTGGGTTCTTGCGGGAGAATGCCGCCCGGAAGGGCCGGCTTTCACCAACGATGCCGGCGATGGCTCCAACCTTGGATAACTCGGGTTCCTGGCCTATGTGTTTTTCCAGCAAGTATTCACATACAGATTGCTCACAAATAAACAGGTCTATCCGGCGGTGAACCAGCATCTTCAGGCTGGTCAGCTCCGGTTGCTCATGGCTGACCCGGGTGACACTGGCCGGATGACGTTCGATCCACTCCATGAATTCCGGAGCGTAACTGTAAGACGCCGAGATGCCGACCCTGAGACCATTCAAATTGTCCAGGGTTTGCCAGTCAATGGCGGAATCCCGGTGTGCGAAGAATACGTCCTGAACCTGATTGATCGGGTCGGTAAAGTGATAAAAAGCCGCGCGGGCGTCCGAATAGGTCAGCGAATAAACCAGAGTGGCGTCGCCACGCCTGGCTTTGGCTTCCGCCCTGATCCAGGGGAGCAATTCGATGCGCGGCTCATAACCCATGGCTTCAACCACTTGCCGGATCAGGTCGGTATCGGTACCAACAACGCGACCGTCTTCGGAGTACTCGAAGGGAGGATACTCCGAGGTGACAATCTGCATAACTGGCCTATCGTCAGCGAAAACCAGCGACGGCAAGAGAGCAGTGAGCAATGAACAGACGCTACGACCAGTCATTAACCTACTTAGATGTCTTGTAATGAATTGATATGCCGATACTCTTTTCGTTGAGTATAGAACAAGCTCCGGACCTTGCCTTTACAGCTGGCAGGTTAACTGACCTAATTCCTCATTAAACACCCGCTTGTTTTCACTGTAATCCACCGGGACTTCGATCAGGTGGACACCATCGGCGGCCAGGGCTTTTTCAAGAATCGGTTGGAGTTCGCTGGCTTCGTTTACACGATAACCGGTGGCGCCATAAGCCTCGGCGTATTTAACAAAGTCAGGGTTCTTGTAGTCCAGACCGAAATCGGTGAAGCCGTCCTGATCCTGTTTCCATTTGATCATGCCGTAAGCGTTGTCGTTGATGATCATAATCACAAGATTAAGGTTCAGCCGGACGGCTGTTTCCAATTCCTGACTGTTCATCATGAACCCGCCATCACCGCAGATCGCCATTACCTTCTGGTCGGGGTAGAGCATCGCGGCGGCCATGGCGCTGGGCAATCCGGCGCCCATCGACGCGAGGGCGTTGTCCAGCAACACAGTGTTGTTGTCATAGGCTTTGTAATTGCGGGCAAACCAGATTTTGTACATGCCGTTATCGAGGGCGATGATGCCACTTTCAGGCATAACTTCTCTCACATCGTTTACGATGCGCTGGGGAATCAGCGGGAAACGGTCATCATGAATACGCTCGGCGAGGTGTTTCTCGGCAGCCTTCTTTACCTCCAGTAGATTGCTGAAATCGTGGTGTTTGCTCTGGCCGCAATGCTCG
>JBDNIR010000368.1:0-4525 GCA_041688195.1 Marinobacter sp. | reverse complement strand
TTGAAGAAGTGACGACCCAGGCTGTCCCAGAACGGCACGGCACCGGATTTCAGCTGGACGCCCTGAATTTCGACCGCCATCAGCTTGGCAAACAGCGCCCTGTGGCGAGCGACAAACAGCAACCGGGCCCGTGACAACAGCTCAAAAGCCTCGGTACCACGCAACTCGGGCGCTATCATGAAAGCACACAACAGAGTGCGATCAGTCAGCGCGTGGGAGGGGTAAAGCACATCCACCCGGCTGGAAACTCCCAACTCGTGGGAGGCATGAATCAATGCGTCCCGCCGGTAATTGTAAAACGGGTGACCACTGCCAGCACGGGCGTCAATTCCGGCGGTGCCACGCACTTTGCCAGCTTTGGCGTCTTCCAGCACGAACATCAGCCGTTCATTGCCAGCCGTGTCGGGGTCACCCGCCAGCGACCGCCGGGAGTACTCTATTCTTTCAGCGAGTTTGGTTTCATCCGCAGGCACGGTCGAGGACACACGGGCCTTCAGCGCCGACGCCAACTCCTTGATGTCGGATAAATCTTTCATCTGAGCCGGGCGAACAACCCACATGCAGATCACTCCTTAGATTACCGGATGATAAATACTTATGCGCAGACCTTTTTGACCGCGCGCTCAAAGCGTTCCAGCGCCTCGTCGATGTCCGATTCCGGAATAATCAGGGATGGCGCCAGACGGATAACATTCACGCCCGCAATCAGGATCATGACGCCTTCGTCGATCCCTGCATTGAGGAAATCCTTGGCCCTGCCCTGCCATGCCTCGGTCAGTACACAACCCAGCAGCAATCCCTCACCACGCACCTCGCTGAAGATTCCGTAGCGTTCGCCAATGGCCATCATGCCCTTGCGCAGGCGATCTGAACGGGCCTTAACACCTTTAAGAATGTCCGGCTGAGAGACCGTATCAATAACTTTCTGCGCCACCGCACAGCCGAGCGGGTTGCCACCGTAAGTACTGCCATGGGTACCAACGCCCAGGCTGGCCGCAATTTTAGCTGTGGTCAGCATCGCGCCGATCGGAAAGCCACCACCCAGGGATTTTGCCGAAGACAGAATATCCGGCGTTACCCCGTACATCTGGTAAGCGAACAAATGCCCGGTACGACCAACCCCGCACTGCACCTCGTCAAAAACCAGCAGCGCATTGTGCTTGTCACAGAGCGCTCTCAAGCCTTCCAGGAAGGCCTTGTCGCCGGGCATAACGCCGCCTTCGCCCTGAATGGGTTCGACCACGATGGCACAGGTTTTATCAGAGATCAGCGCTTCAACAGAAGCCAGATCGTTGTAATTGGCGTGGTGAATGCCGCCAGGCGCAGGCTCGAAGCCTTCCAGGTATTTAGCCTGTCCGCCCACGCTGACAGTGAACAGGGTGCGGCCGTGGAAGCTGTTCCGGAACGAGATGATTTCATTTTTTTCCGGGCCGAAATGCTCCCAGGCATAACGCCGCGCGAGCTTGAAGGCCGCCTCGTTGGCCTCCCCCCCGGAGTTAGCGAAGAACACTCGCTCGGCAAACGTCAGGTCGCATAGGGTTTTAGCCAATTTGAGGGCGGGTTCATTGGTAAGGACGTTGGACAAGTGCCAGAGTTTTCCGGCCTGCTCAACCAGTGCCCCCACCAGACCCGGATGAGCATGACCAAGGGAAGTCACGGCAATACCGCCTGCCAGATCAACGAATTCACGCCCGTCCTGGTCCCAGACCCGGGAGCCCTGGCCCTTGACCGGAATAATTTTGCCCGGCGCGTAATTCGGCACCATAACTTCGTCAAACAGCTCTCGGGTAATGCTTTGCTTATTCATTCAGTCCTCACCATTAACAGACGGTTATTACCTACAGTCTAGCCGCCGACGACCTCATTGGGTATGGGGATTATACGGATTCAATGGCGGTCAGGCTCTCGATAAAGGGTGAAATTCGGGTTTCAGGGTTAACCAGGGTCTGGTATTCGCCAATCACCTCGCCGTCACGCCAGAAGCGAATACCCATTTCGGTAATGCGATCATAAGCGGCGTTTCCGCCGGTGGTTTCGAGGTCGAGAAAAGCAAACGTTTCGGAGGTTGCGAGATGTTTTTTGGAGGCCATTCAACAATTTACGCATAAAAACAGCAACGGACTACAGCGGGTTTATAACATTCTGAACAGACACCCACCCTAGACATTGATCTAATTATTAATCGAAAATGTTTGATCTGTCACGAATTCGTAGCTAGCATGGAAGGGATCCTACAACAATAACGTGTGGAGATAACAACCTAAAATGGCTAACTTCTATAAAGCAAGACTGTGCTCGGCTATTCTTATCGCAAACGCTGCACTGGGTTATAGTGTATCAGTTCACGCCGCCAAGTTTGAATTTCATGGCGATATGAACAATCGATTCCAGGCCTATACCAATCAGCGAGACTGGTTTGACGGAGCAGGGAGCACCGGAAAACGCGAAAGACTTAAAGACGACGGTGAAACCGAGAATTACGGTGAACTGAAATATCGCTTCTGGTTCGAAGCTGCCACCGACAACAATGAAGTTCGCGGCGTTTTTGCAACTGAAATTGGTGGTCTGAAATACGGTGAAGGTGCTGGCGGTGATTTCTCCGGCGATGGCAACAATGTCCAAACCCGGTGGGCCTACGTTGATTTAGGCGTGCCCTCCAATCTTGATCAGCGGATCAAGGTGGGCCTGCAGCCTGTCAAAGTAGACCAGCACCTGTGGAATGAGACAGCGACAGCAGTCATGTTCGCAGGCCCAATGAATCCGTCATGGGACTACCAACTCTTGTGGGGGCGTGGTGACTCGTCCAACGAAGACGCTCTAGAATCCGCTGACGATGGTTTTGATGGTGCAGACAACTTTGCCATTAACATTGATGGCAATTTGAGCTCAAATCTTAAGGTCGGCGGTTTCGTACTCTACCAGATCAACGATCAGATTTCAGAGGGCATCGGAAGCATTGACAGCGTAGGATACGAAATCAAGAAAATCGCAGACAATTCCAAGTATGACATAGCCAACGTTGGCGGAACCTTTAAGTACAGCACACCGACAACAAGTGGTAACCTGTTCATTAACGGAACCGCGATCTATCAGACCGGGACGATCGAGGGGGTAACCTTCACCCCTCTATCAGGTGCGACCAACCCCATTGATAGCTATGACTTGGGTGCCTATTTCTTGCGCGGTGACATTGGCCTTGATTTTGGTGCGACAACACTAACATATACTCTCTGGTACTCTTCCGGTGACGACGATTCTGCCGACGACAATTTCGATGCATTTATCGCAACGGACGTCGATATGAATCAAAGCATGATCTTTCAGGAAAACTTTACGGACAGCGACTACTTTGCAGAAACACCTTACCTGCTGGATAAGGGTTATCTGATGAACAAACTGCAGCTCGATCACAAGTTATCCAGTCAGGTCACAGTGAGCGGAATGGCAATATACAACTCCCTTGCTGAAGACGTCACCCTCGGAGACGGCAGTCAGGACAACTCACTCGGGTTTGAGTTTGGGGGGCGCTTGAGTTACAAACCCTACAACTCCCTGGAAATAGCTGCAGAAGCAGCCTACCTGGTTGCGGGTGATGCCATGGATGCGTTTGAGGAAGCTTCCATTCAGGATGGTAATGCAGACGAAGATATCATCCATGTTGCGGGTAGAATTCGATACAAGTTTTAATTTTCGGAACTGCGATTTCGATGTAACCGCAACACTAAACGGGGACGCCTATAAACTGGCGTTCCCGTTTTCCGTTACAGCGTAAAGCACAATGTTTTCTTCTCCCGGACGAACACCCAAAGAAAAAGCAGCCATGAATAGAAAATTTTTACCTATCGTGATTTTTATCTTTCTTTGCACCTCAGTCTCTGCAGAAATGGCTGTCACAAACAAGATAACCGAAGATTTTGATGCGAAAACAGGCATCGTCATCCCGGGACCTGCCAACGAAAAAAACAATATCTTTATCGACCTCGGAACGTCCCAGGGCGTTAAAGTTGGCGATCTGTTTTCAGTTATGGGGGAGCCTTCAACGATTATCCATCCGACCACAGGAAAGGAGATTGTACTGGAGCCCTCTGTAAGCTCAGTTCTCGGCATAACTCGAGCCGCGGATCAATATTCTTATGCCAAGGTGATTCGAGGTATCTCCCCGAGTGCTGGCGAATCTGTCAAACGCTTCACGGGGCTATCCGCTTATTTTGTTGACTCCAGTGAGCAAGGCCGAGCGATATTTTCACAGCTAAGAGACAAGTTACAGCATATTGAATGGCTCGGTTATCTTTCCGGTGCCCGGTCCAAAGCGCCTGAAAGCTTCAGGGGCCTGGTTTTCACGCTTGCCGGGTTCAAACTAACAGTGGATTATGCGCCAGACTGGCCGGTTGCCTCTTACCCTGTTGACGGCAGTCGTAATGAAAAGCATGTACCTGACAATCCGGCCACGCCTTACCTGGGGCGTGGCTTACCGTTCTTACCCTACCCGGAGCGGGTCGCCTCCCTTGCGTTGCAACCGATATCC
>JBDNIR010000061.1:0-5951 GCA_041688195.1 Marinobacter sp. | reverse complement strand
ATTGCAGTGGTCGCGGTGTTCGGCCTGGTGTGGCTTTATGCCCGAGAAATCACGCTGGTACTTGCACTTTTAGGGGGTTTGGCGGCTTTGCTGGGCATACTGGTCGTTCTGGGTTGGCTGATGGTGATTGGCCTGCGCCGCGTCTCGGGTGGCGGCAACGCCTGGCGCCTGGCCCTGGTTGCGCTGTATCGACACCGTCGGGCGAGTCTTGCCCAGATTGCAGTGTTTTCAATGACGCTGATGCTTGCCTGTACGCTGGTGCTGGTCAGATCGTCCCTGTTGGATGACTGGCAGGCCCAGTTACCGGAGGATACTCCCAATCACTTCCTGATCAATATTGCTCCGGATGCGGTGGACGATGTAGAAGAGTTCCTGCAAGCTCGCTCGCTGCCACTGGATACGCTGTATCCTATGGTTCGTGGAAGGTTGACCGAGCTCAATGGCCAGCCCGTAAAAGAGGCCGTCAGTAAAGACGAGCGGGTAGGCGCACTCAACCGGGAGTTAAACCTCACCTGGATGGACCAACTGCCCGACGACAACCGCATTATCGACGGCGAATGGTTTGAAGAGGGTCAGACCTCCGGGGTATCGGTGGAGGCAGAGCTGGCAGAAAAACTGGGGCTCAAGTTGGGTGACAGGCTTGGCTTTACCATTGGTTCAGACAAGGTGAGTGCGGAAATCAGTAGTATCCGGACAGTACAGTGGGACAGCATGAAACCGAACTTTTACATGGCCTTCCCGCCTGGAGGGGCACTGGATACAATGCCGGCGACCTGGATTACAAGCTTCTATCTGCCGTCCGAGCAAAAGTCTGAGCTTAACGAATTTTCCCGAGCCTTTCCGACGATCTCGGTGCTGGAAGTGGATAACATCATCGAGCGGATTCGCAGCATTGTGCAGCAGGTCACTCAAGCTATTGAAGCCATTCTGGTAATGATACTGGCGGCTGCTCTTGTGGTGATGGCTGCGGTGGTCAGCGCCACTCTGCAGGATCGTCAACGCGAGGGTGCGTTGCTCAGAACACTGGGAGGGCGACAATCGCTGCTGGTGCGCAGCACCATGGTGGAATTCGCGTTGCTGGGTTTCTTTGCCGGTATTCTCGGCGTGGCCGCGGCTGAAGTGGCGGTGTGGGCACTGCAGTATCGTATGTTCGAGGGAGAGTTCAGTTGGCACTGGGGGGTTGTGTTACCGATTCCGCTGATCAGCGCTTTACTGCTCTCGATATTTGGTCGCTTACAGTTACGGCCGGTACTTGAAGTGTCGCCCATGCTGCTGTTGCGGCGCCTGGAGTAAGGCCGCTGCAAGCAGCAGTTTGGGAATTAACCAGAGGACTCCAGTCTCTTGATGGCAGACGCGGATTCGGAGGCTGCGGGCGACTAGCGATAACGGTCCAGAATCTGGTCCAGCTCGCCAGACTCGCGAAGTTGGTCCAGTTCGGCATTAAGTAGAAAACTGAACATATCCTTGTCCTGTGACACATCAAAGCGTTTGGCTTTGCCGGACTCGAACATCTTTGCCAGCTCGGGATAGCGATACCCCAGATGCGTCACCACGGTCAACGACTCGATATCGTTTGGCTTCTGATAGTGGAACTCTTCGCCTTTCAGCGTAAAGAACACTTCCTTGATTCTCACCACCGGGTCGGTAAAAGTGTAGCTTTCCAGTGAGGGTTCCGCAGACACTGTGGTGACAAGCAGGGCCGTAAGCAAGCCAAACAGGCAAGTGGCGGGCGAATACTGGCGATGAGTTCGGGACATAGACGACTGACTCTAAAGATGCCGGAAGACATCAGGCCAGATTGTTACTCGTTTTTAATGGGTTTTCAACTCTCATCCGGTGTAACGAAGAGTCAAAACACTGCAAAATCTTGTGCCGGCGGGGGCTACGTTATCTGTTGGCTATTTTCATGCCCATGCACGCTTAAGTACCGCCCTGGCATCCGCCAGTGTGACTTCCCTCGGATTGAACATGATTGAGCCGTCATCCAGCGCGAGAGATGCAATTCTATCGAGTTGATTTTCTTTTACTTTACCGGTTTCTTTGAGGGTCCGGGGTAGCTTGCAGCGTTTGTAAAGCGCGTCCCTCAGGCGACGAATGGTCGAAATGGATGCTTCAGCCCTCTGATTTTCGGGCGTTGCGGCGTAGGCGTCCGGACCGTCTAGATAGAGCAAGAGTTCACCCAGTGGGCTGCGTATGGATTCCAGATTGTATTCCAGAACATAAGGCAGATAGAGGCTCATGCAAAGACCATGTGGCAGATGGCACAACGCCCCGGTGGCATGACCAAGCGCGTGTACCAGACCGACCATAGAGTTGGAAAACGCGATACCCGCCATGGTGGACGCCTGAGCCAGTTCGAGCCTGGCTTCAGCATCTTTAGGGTTATCCATCACGGTTAACAATGATGTGCTGACCTTTTTCACGGCCGCAGTAGCGAATGCGTCGCTCAAAGGATTTTTTGCCATACAGGTGAAGGCTTCAGTGGCGTGGGTCAGGGCATCCATCGCCGTTGCTGCCGTTACGTGAGGTGGCAGGGTGAGTGTCATCCGGGGATCAATAATAGCGGCGTTGGGCAGCAGGAAAGACGAGGTAAATGGCAACTTGACCGACTTGGCCGGGTCGGAAATGACTGCCACTGCGGTGACCTCGGACCCTGTGCCTGCGGTAGTCGGTACCACAAAAAATGGCTTCAGCGGACGTTTGAGTACACCCGCGCCAACGTAAACACTTATGTCGTCTCCGCCTTCGGAGACCAGAATATTGACTGCTTTGGCGGTATCGATTGCGGAGCCGCCGCCAACGGCAATGATCGAGTCACATTTCTCGGAGCGATAGATTCCGGCAATGTCTTTCACCACACCAACAGATGAATCCGGCGGCACATCGTCGTAGATCGCGATGATATCAAGCCCGCTCTCTTCACAGGCAGAAATCACTGGATCCAGCAGACCGGCTGCACGAACGCCTTTATCGGTGATGATCATCGGTCGCTTGGCCGCCAGACCCGTTAACTCATAAGGAATGTGCTCGAGGGCTGCTTTGCCCGCAATGACTTTGACTGGACAGAAAAATTCGTAATAGCTGTTTTTCATCATGCTTTCACCGTGTCTACAAAATGGTTGGCGACCTTCAGATAAATCCGTGCTGCGCTGAGGATTTTTTCCGGCAGGTTTAGATTGGCCGGGTATTCCTTGACCGCTCTGCTGGCGATCAGGCGGGGCAGGATGAAGGCCTCCAGCCGGTTGAGAACCCGTGTCATGCGAATGGCGTAGCTGATGTCGCCATCAACCAGCATGCGGTCATTGGCGAAAGCCACTGACGTTTTCTCCTGAAACGACAACACCAGAAAAGCGTGGGCCACGTGCTTGAACTGAATGGACAGGTCAACGGGGCGAGGGGCGCGATCGCCATGGTAGTAAAGGCGGCCGTTGCCCATATGCTCGACAATGAGCCGGGAGCCGTCAGGCATCACCATCATCTCGAACAGGAAGCCTTCTGGCAGTACTTTGGCTTCGGACCGGGCTTCCGGGTCAACCTCACTGACGGCCTGCAGGGCACGGCCCATCACCTGAAACATGACCTCGACATAGAGGCGTCGCGCCTGACGAGCCATAGGTTTGATACGTCTGGATATCATGAAAACTTCCCGCGTGTTGTTGCAATGAACCAATTTTTAGAGTTATTGCTCTAAAAGTCAATGTAATTGCCAGCGCGGGCAGTGCGTCATGTGGGCAACTCTCTTAACCCTGGCTTAGCGCCGCCAGCTTGCGCTGGGCCTCTTCCGCTACGACGCCCTGGGCACCGGCTGCGGTCCGGTAGTACTGGATGGCGTCATCACGCCGGTTTTCTTTAACGGCGATGTCCCCCAAACGCAGGAATGCAATGGATGTGGGTACGACCTGGTTGGCTTCTGTCAGATCTTCTTTAGCCTGAGTGAAGTTGTTAAGCTCGAGGGAATTCAGGCCACGCTGGAGCCGATAGGAGAACATTTCCGGATACAGGGAAACTGCCTTGTCGTAGTCAGCCTGGGCTTTCTTTTCGTTATCCTGCAGCCGGAAGATGTGTCCTCGCAGAGCATAGAACGAAGCCTCATCCGGCTCGATCGCAATGGCTTCATTGATTTTCTTCAGAGCGGCATCGGGCTTTTCCTCTTTAAGCAGGCTCGCTGCTTCATCCTGGGCATCGTAAGCAGGTTGTATACGTTTCAGGTAAGCAATTTTCTTCTGATAGATTTCCCGACCGCGGTAGCCGCCAGTACCAAGCTTTTGTACAAGCTTGCGGTTTTCCTCGACGCGTTTCTGAGAGGGTGGGTGAGAGGCGAACAACCCCTCGACGAAACTGCTCTTCCTGCTTTCCGACAATTTCAGGAATATCTCCTGTAACTCTACAGCGGCCTGGGGATCATAGCCGGCTTCCTTCATGTAACGAATGCCATAGTGATCAGATTCCAGCTCATCACCCTGACTGTACTGCGCCAAAGCGATCTGACTGCCAACTGCCGCGCCGCCCATAATCATACCTGCGAATTCGTTGTCTGAAAGCGCCAGCCCGAGCCCGGCCATACCGGCGCTCAGTAGCATGCCCTGTTGCATCCGCTGGACGCTGTGACGGGCTGCGGCGTGGACAATCTCATGACCGAGAACCGACGCCAGCTGCGCTTCATCATCAAATTCGGCCAACAAACCCCGGTTGATCGCAATTTTGCCGGATGGAAGCGCCCATGCATTGGGAACGCTGCTGTTGAGAACGACAAACTCGTAGGGTAGATCAGGGCGGTCGCTAACCGCCGCCAGCTTTTGTCCAACTTCGCTGACGTACAGGGTGAGCTCCGGATCCAGATAAAACTTGCCACCCTGTATTTGCTGGGTGGGCTTGTATTGCTCAGCCCCTATGCTGCGTTCCTGGCTTTCCGGGATCAGGGACAATTGCCGCTCACCCGTAACAGGGTTAACCGAACAACCGGCCAGCGTTGCCAGCAGGATTGTCAAGACAAAAGCGCGAAAGCTCGGGCTGTGGTTCACAATAAACTCCTGAAACGAATCCATAGTTTTGTTTGCATCAATCCTGGCGGCCAGAAGGCTCTGGGGTCGGCATTAACCCGCTGCCGCCAACAGCCAATGACTCTATCATAGCGCGCTGACGACTTGAAAACCCGCTTCTGAACCCCATTTACAAAGACAGCCAAACAGCCCGGCGTCAGCACCACCGCTGGCGAGCTGACGCCGCAAAATTTCACAGAAAGTTCCATATTAAGCAGCAGGAGACATTCCCCGATGACGGTCGAATCACAGAAAGAAACCTTAGGCTTCCAGACCGAAGTAAAGCAACTGCTCCACCTGATGATCCATTCGCTCTATTCTAACAAGGAAATTTTCCTGCGCGAACTGATCTCCAACGCGTCGGATGCTGAAGACAAACTGCGCTTCGCTGCCCTCAAAGATGACAGCCTGTTCGAGAACGACCCGGAATTGAAAATCCGTCTGGATTACGACGAAAAGGCCAATACCCTTACCCTGACAGACAATGGCATCGGCATGAACCGAGAGGAGGTCATCCAGAACCTCGGTACCATTGCACGTTCAGGCACCGCGGAATTCCTTGGCCAGCTTACCGGGGATCAGAAAAAAGACAGCAAACTGATTGGCCAGTTTGGTGTCGGCTTCTATTCATCCTTCATCATTGCCGACCGTGTAGAAGTTTATACCCGCAAGGCCGGTACACCGGCAGAAGAGGGTGTGCACTGGGATTCCAAGGGCGATGGTGAGTTCTCAATAGAGCCCGTTAGCCGGGAGCAGCGCGGTACCCAGATCGTCCTGCATCTTAAAAAAGATGAAAGCGAGTTTGCCAACGGTTTCCGCCTGCGCAATCTGGTCAAGAAGTACTCGGACCACATCTCCTTCCCGGTGGTGATGAAAGCTGAATCCGATGAGGAAGATAAAAAAGGCACGGAT
>JBDNIR010000367.1:0-5072 GCA_041688195.1 Marinobacter sp. | reverse complement strand
GGCGTCATCCACGAGGATAATTGCTCTTTCGTAACCAGCGTCATCCATCTTGATCAGCGCCTGGGGCAGCGAATCGTTCATCTTTACAACCGCTATTTCGGTTTCCATCACCTCCGCTACGGTCACCAGTTGCAGCCTTTTCAGTGCCCGGTCAGTGCCAACAAATCCCTTGACGAAGTCGTTCTTTGGGTGGGAGAGCAGATCGTCAGGTGTGTCGTATTGAATCAGTCTGCCTTCACGAAAAATGGCAATGCGGCTGGCCATCTTTACTGCCTCATCAATGTCGTGGCTGACGAACATGATGGTTTTTTTAAGTAGCCGTTGAAGCTTCAGGAATTCGTCCTGGATGACTTCGCGATTGATAGGGTCGATGGCACCGAACGGCTCATCCATCAGCATGACCGGCGGGTCCGCCGCGAGGGCACGGATGACCCCAATCCGCTGCTGTTGGCCCCCGGAGAGTTCATTCGGATAGCGCTTGAGAAAGGTGCCCGGGTCCATGGCCACCATTTCGAGCAGCTCGGACGCCCGCTTGAGATACCGACTTTTGTCCCAGCCAATGAGTTTGGGCACAATGCTGATGTTTTCTTCAATGGTCATGTTGGGAAACAGACCAATTTGCTGGATGACATAACCGATGTTGCGGCGCAGGGTCACAGTATCCTGCTGCGTTGTGTCCTCACCATTGATCAACACACGCCCTGAAGTCGGGGTGACGATGCGGTTAACCATCTTGAGTGTGGTGGTTTTGCCGCAGCCGGAAGGGCCAAGCAGGACACAGATTTCGCCTTCGGGAACCTGCATTGTGATGTGATCGGCTGCGGTAACGACGCCTTGTTCGGTATCGAATATCTTGGTGAGATTTTCAATGTTGATCATGTTTACCGTCTCATCTGTTCTTGTTGTATCGAATTTATGACTGCAAGCCCTTCGGCGTAAGACGCTTCTGCAGCGCAAGCAGAAGCGTATCGGCCACGATGGCAAGCAGACTGACAGCAATGGCTCCGACGATTAGCTGGCGGGGATCACTTTGGGAAATACCCCGGCTGATCAGAACCCCCAGCCCACCGGCACCGATGTACGCAGCAATCGCCATAACGCCAATATTCATCACCACGGCGGTACGCACACCAGCCATAATAATGGGTACGGATAAGGGTACTTCCACTAACCGTAGCCGTTGCGTCGATGTCATGCCGATACCCCGGGCTGCTTCCCGTAATGCCGGGCTGACATTATTGATAGCCGTGTAGGTGTTACGAATAATGGGCAACTGGGAATACAATAAAACCGCAATAACGGCCGGCACATAACCAATGCCGTGACCAATGACGGACAGAATTGGAATCATGATCCCGAACAGGGCAATGGAGGGGATGGTGATGACAATGGACGCGGTATACAGAACAGCGCGGGCGATCTGCTCATTTTGGGTAATGGCGATGCCAATGGGAACGCCCGTAAGGCAGGCCAGTCCAACGGCAACAACGACCAACGCAATATGTTCCAGGGTCAACTGGGCCAGCAGCGGAAGGTTGGACATAACATAAGTTATTATTTCCAAAACAGTTCTCTCTATGTTCAGCGGTTCAAGGTTTTATTTTTTTCAAGGCTAAACAAACATCCTATAACGACGATACACCATGATAATCGGATGGAAATGGAAAATTTCCGGCATTAACTGGTTTATTAGCGACATGATTGATTTATGCACCTATTCCCCGTTGGAATCAGGCAACGGACGCCTGGATCAGGCCCCGGTTGGGCTTCAGGTTATAAATTCGCTTCCGCAAACTCTGCCAGGGCCGATCTCGGCACGCCTTGCAAGTGGATATGCCCACCGTGGCGGAAGCCTTTGAAGCGCTCCGTCATATAGGTGAGCCCCGAGCTCAGGGGGCTGAGATAGGGTGTGTCTATCTGGGCCAGGTTGCCCAGGCAGATCACCTTGGAGCCATTGCCGGCGCGGGTGATGATGGTCTTGATCTGGTGCGGTGTCAGGTTCTGGGACTCGTCAATAATGATCAGGCTGTGCTGGAAGCTGCGGCCCCGGATGTAGTTCAGTGATTTGAAGTGCAGGGGCACTTTGCTGAGGATGTAGTCGACGCTGGCGGTCATGTTCTCGTCGTCTTCATGGAGTGCCTCCAGGTTGTCGACGATGGCGCCCAGCCAGGGTTCCATTTTTTCCGCTTCGGTGCCCGGCAAAAAACCGATGTCTTCATCCAGGCCCTGGGTGCTTCTGGTTGCGATGATGCGCTTGTACTGTTTGCTGGCGACGGTCATTTCGATACAGGCCGCCAGGGCCAGGATGGTTTTACCGGAGCCGGCTGAGCCGGTCAGGTTAACCAGATGCACATCCGGGTCGAGCAGCAGGTTGAGCGCCATGGATTGATATATATCCCTCGGCACCAGGCCCCAGACTTCCTCGCTCATCAAATCCCGCTGGTGCAGATCCTGCAGAACCAGTCGGTCCCCGTCGATATCGACGACTTTGCCGATAAACCCCTGCTCATCCAACACGAACTCGTTGATGTGCAGGTGCGCCAGTTCGCCTGCTTTTTTCAGCAGGTGTTCGGTAACGCCTTCCCGCTGCACCGTTTCCACCTTGGCGATGTTGTCCCAGAACGAATTCGGAAACTCTTTGTAGCCCCGGGGCAGCAGCTCGATGTCATCAACCAGTTGGTCGGTGTGGTAGTCCTGGGCGTCGACGCCAAAGCCGCGGGCCTTGAGCCGCATGTTGATGTCTTTACTGACCAGAATGATCTCCCGGGATTTATGTCGGGCTTGCAACGCCGCCAGGTTGTTGATGATTTTGTTGTCATTCAGGTGCTCAGGCAGCGAGTGGTTGCCAGAGTGTTCGGTACTCATAAGAATGGAGAGGGAGCCCATGGGATCCGCTTTTTTGGCCCGGATGATCGGTACGCCACATTCAATGTCCTTGGGTGAGGCATCGCCCAGTAGTTTGTCGATGTTCCGAATCGCCTGACGGCAATCTGCCGCTACCGATTGCTTACCGGTTTTCAGACCGTCCAGTTCTTCCAGGACGGTCATCGGGATAATGACATCGTGCTCTTCAAAGTTCAGGAGGGCATTGGGATCGTGGATCAGGACGTTGGTGTCGAGGACATACATTTTTTTCCGAGCTTGCGGTGCTCTTGGCATAAGGCTCGATACCTCTCAGGCTGTGTGGACCGGTTTTGGCCGGTCTGGGATCGTTCAGGCGTTGGTCAGACTGCGTCAGTTCGTCAACGCACAGCAGGCTGGGAGTCATGATTTCATGGGCGAGAACAGTCATGCTTTACGGTCCTGCTTTGAATACTCCTTGTTCCCTGAGCTTAGCTGTTCCGGATGCTCTGACAGGGTTACATTGAGTTCAAGCACGGAGCAATTTTCGTTACGGTCGAGCTCTACCTGCACCATGTCATCGTCAATCTGCACGTATTTCCGAATCACCGCCAGAATTTCCTGCTGCAGGGCGGGCAGGTAATCCGGCTGGTCCCGCTGGCCGCGCTCATGAGCGACAATGATTTGCAGGCGTTCCTTGGCAACGCTGGCGGAAGCGTTTTTCTTGGTTTTGAAGTAATCGAAGAAACTCATCCGTTTTTACCCCTTGAACATCCGTGAAAAGAATCCCTTTTTCTGGGATGTCATAAATCTGTGCTCGCGCTCTTCACCGAGCAGTCGGGCTACGGCATCCTCATAAGCCTGGCCTGCATCACTCTCATCTTCCAGAATGACCGGCAAGCCCTGGTTGGACGAATTAAGCACGATCTGGGATTCCGGAATCACGCCCAACAGGGGGATGGCCAGAATTTCTTCCACGTCAGCAACAGAAAGCATTTCCCCTTTCTCAACACGCGCCGGGTTATAGCGTGTCAGTAGCAGGTGCTCCTTGACGGGGTCCTGGCCAAGCTCGGCACGGCGGGATTTGCTCTGAAGAATGCCCAGAATGCGGTCGGAATCCCGTACTGACGAAACCTCCGGATTGGTCACAACAATGGCTTCGTCGGCGTAATACAGAGCCATCAGGGCGCCGTGCTCAATGCCAGCCGGTGAGTCACAGACGATGTAATCGAATGTCCGGGATAATTCGTTGATGATCTTTTCAACGCCTTCCCGGGTCAGGGCTTCTTTTTCGCGGGTCTGGGAGGCGGGCAGGATGTAGAGCGTGTCCACCCGCTTGTCACGAATCAGGGCCTGATTGAGAGTGGCTTCGCCCTGGATGACGTTGACAAAGTCATACACCACCCGGCGTTCGCAGTTCATGATGAGATCAAGGTTACGAAGGCCGACGTCGAAATCAATCACCACGGTTTTGTGGCCCCGGCGTGCGAGGCCGGTACTGATCGACGCGCTGGTTGTAGTTTTGCCAACGCCACCCTTTCCTGAGGTAACGACAATAATTTTAGCCAAGGTAGCCGTCCTGTCTGCAGTGTTGAGGGGTATCCACCGGGGATACGCTCATTGAATTTGGATAAATCAGGCTTTTTCCAGCGGCGTTACCACCAGCAAATCGTCCCTGAGCTGGATCTGGACCGGGGTTTTCCAGCCATGGTCCTGAAGATCTTCCGAGATTTTATAGTGTCCAGCGATAGAGACAAGCTCTGCTTCCAGCGACTGGCAAAAAACACGGGCAGATTCCAGCCCGTGAACCCCTGCCAGGGCTCGCCCTCGCAGCGGGCCGTAAACATGGATATTGCCCGCCGCCAGTACTTCTGAGCCTGCCTGCACCGGCGCCAGAATGATCAAGTCACCCTCGGGCGCGTAGACCTGTTGCCCGGACCTTACGGTTTGGTTAATTATTTTCGCCGGCACTGGCCCGTTGATAGCAGCAGCCTCTGTTTCAGGTACAGCCGTTGGCTCTGCAGGGGCATCATCCACGGCTGTCGGCTGCTCGCGCTGGGTGGTGGCAGGCAGCAGCGCCAGGGATGCGTTGCGTGCGAGCCGGCGCTGATCCTCGTTTCCGCCCCGGATCGCAACCACGTGAATACTGTGTCGCCGGCAGATGCCGATGATCTGGAAAAAGTCGAGCTCCGTGGTCAGGCCCTCGTATTTCTCAAGGCCCAGAATAAGGG
>JBDNIR010000366.1:0-3875 GCA_041688195.1 Marinobacter sp. | reverse complement strand
AAGATCACCAAAATAACCGTCAAGGTGGGTGATAAGGTCAAGGAAGGCGATGTCGTTGGCATGATGGAAACCGAGTCAGGTGCAGAGTCCGGTGCTGAATCCGGCGGCTCTGACGACACTGAGAGCGATCCTGACGAAAAGGCCGAAAAGCAGAAGCCTGAAAAAGCGTCTTCCGGTGGTGGCTCCCGTAAAGAGAAAGTTCAGGTGCCGGACATGGGCGGTTCTGAAAACGTACCCATCATTGAGATCAACGTCAAGGAAGGTGACGAAGTCGCCGAGGATGATCCGCTGGTCACCGTTGAATCTGACAAGGCGACCATGGAGATCCCTTCGCCCTTTGCCGGCAAGATCGGCAAGATCCTGGTGTCTGAAGGCGACAAGATTTCACAGGGTGATGATCTGCTGGAAATGCAGGTAACCGGTGGCGAGCCAGGTGCGGATGACAGTGACGATGCTGGCGCGGATGAAGAGTCCGAAAAGTCTGCGTCGCAAGAGTCACCCACTTCTGCCCCGAAACAGGAAAAAGAGCCCGCGCGGGAAGAACGCCAGGCGGCGCCTGAGCCAGAGCTGCCGCCGGCGGGCACAAAGGTTCACGCTGGCCCTGCGGTGCGGAGGCTGGCCCGTGAACTGGGTGCGGACCTGACCCGGGTCAAAGGCAGTGGCCCCAAGAGCCGTATTTTGAAAGACGACATTCACGCCTACGTGAAGCAGCAGCTCCAGCGTGCCCAGGAAGGCAGCGGTGCGGTAACGGGTGGCTCGGGCATCCCGGGCATCAAGCTTCCGGATTTCAGTCAGTTTGGTGAAATCCAGCGTGAGTCCATGTCGCGCATGCAGGTTGCTACCGCCAACAATATGGTTCGTAGCTGGCTCAACGTGCCCCATGTGACTCAGTTTGATGATGCCGACATTACAGAAATGGAAAACTTCCGCAAGGCCCAGAAAGCGGCTGGCGAGAAGCGTGGTTCCAAGCTGACGCCACTGCCGTTCCTGCTTAAGGCCTGTGCCCGTGCGCTGGCGGACTTGCCCCAGTTCAATGTCGCGCTGGATATGGAAAAGAAGGAAGTTATCCATAAGAAATACATCCACATCGGTATCGCCGTCGATACACCTTCGGGCCTGATGGTTCCGGTTATTCGCAACGTTGACCAGAAAGGCTTGTGGGAACTGGCGGATGAGGCGATGGAGCTGGCCGCAAAAGCCCGGGACAAGAAGCTCAAGCCCAATGAAATGCAGGGTGCCTGCTTCACCATTACCAGTCTGGGTGGTATCGGTGGCACGGCGTTCACGCCGATCGTGAATACGCCAGAAGTGGCGATTCTTGGTGTCTCCAAGGCGGCGATGAAGCCAGTCTGGGATGGCCAGGCATTCCAGCCCCGGCTTATGCTGCCTTTGTCGCTGTCTTATGATCACCGGGCGGTGAATGGGGCCGAGGCGGCTCGGTTCACGTCTGTGTTGAGTCAGTTGTTGGGGGACATTCGCTCCCTGCTGCTGTGACTGTTGGGTGTTGATGGTCTCTTAGCCGAAGGTTAAGGGGGTGTCGCGAGGCTGGTAAGGTTATTCAGAACACGCCGCAAGTACGTCCTTGTAGGCTCGGTCGGGCCATCCTTGGCCCTCCACGGTTCTGAATAACCTTGCCGGCCCCGCTTGTTTCTGTCCTTTGAATATCGCTTTCTCTTGATCCATGCGCGGTGTTTCGGCGGCCCTTCTGAAGTGCTTTCGCAATCGCTGACGGAAACAGGTTCTCCGTTCTTAAAGGCGTACATTCTGGTTACATTTGTACATTTTTGTGTACATCTACGCTTGTGCTTTATAGTATGTTCACTAGAGTGGATCAAAATACCCGTTTTGTACGTTTTGGTGAACAATGCCTAAGTCGATAGAAGCGCAAACCTACAACATCCGGCAGGTTCAGGATGCCCTGAAGATTACCGGTAAACTGATTGCAGCCGCCCGCAAAGAGCGGAAATGGAGTCAGTCTGAGCTGGGAAAACGCCTGGGAGACGTTGACCGACGGCATATCAGTGCCTTGGAGAATGGCGACCCGGGGGCGGATTTTGGCCTGGCGGTTAGTGCTCTTTGGGTTCTGAATCTGCCTCTTCTATCAACGCTCCCACTCAGTGGTCAAGAGTCTTCTGGCACTGTGAGTGCTCTCCTGGATGCGATGGTAAAGCTTTCATCACGCTCCAAGTTGCGTGCCTCAGCCTCGGTAACTCGAAACGTAGCAGCTCAGGGAGTCGCCGGGAAAAAGGTGATTGACAATGATTTCTGAAGAGGCGTTTCTCTGGCTTTACCTTCCCGGAGAAACCGAGCCGGCCGTATTCTGAGTGAGCTGACTGATGATGAATATGTGCTTGATGCCGAACTGTTTCGGCGGATGGTGTTCAATATCCTTATCGGGAACGTGGACGATCATGCTCGCAACCACGCCTGTTTCTGGGATGGTCATTGCCTGGATTTGACGCCGGCCTATGACGTTTGCCCGCAGCCCAGAACCGGCATTTCCGCGGATCAGGCCATGATTGTCGGTGAGTGGGGCCGGAAGGCTAACCTCGAAAACGCCATCAGCGACTGCGTTCGCTTTGGGCTCGAAAAGAATTATGCCAGCGAGATGATAAAGCGACTGCTTGATGTGGTCCGAAAACACTGGCGAGAGACTTTTTCTGAAGCTGGAACGCCGGACGGCGACCTCAACTATCTATCTCAGGCCACCATCCTTAGCGAATCGATCTTCTACGACCTGGGATGAGCTGGTTATCCGTCAGTTGTATACATTGATATTTCCCCTCCATGATTGGATCTCACCCTCGGATAAACCCAGGTATCTCACGGAAACCGATTCGGTGCATGGGGTGGATGCGGCCAGGTTTACGGCCTTGCTCAGCGAGCTGCTTGGGGATATACGGCAACTTGCTGCTGTAGTGCCGAGCTGAGTCTCCGCACAGAGGAAAACGAAGTAACGAATTAAAAAAAGCGCTACCCGGTAAAAGGGTGGCGCTTTTTTTGTGGGCTCTCATCAGATTAAGGAATTAACCAGACAGGACACAGACACAAAAAAGGGCAGAAAAATCTGCCCTTGAAAAATGATTAACTCTTTCGCTCACTATAAATGCTAACAGGGTAGATTGAACCCAATCAGGTTCGGGCTAAGTGCGAGCAAGATCGGGGGTTGCATGCATGATCAAAACGCATACTGGAACCGCGCACGAACCTCATCTCCACTTTCGCCGTTGGCTTCTTCGCCATCCATATAGCTCAAACCAAGTCGAACATTCTTATTGGCGTAGTAGTTGACGCCCAGCGTCGTCTGCTCGCCGTCGGTTGTGGCCAGCCCCACGTCACTGTATTTTCCATCACCATCTTCAAAACGGGCGATCACCTCCCAGGCACCTTTGGGCGACGAAGGCTTTATGCGCTTAAACACACCCGCTTTGTATGGGCGACTTTCCCCAGTAACGACCCAGCCGAGTTGCACGTAGTAGCCATCGACATCAAGCTGGCCTTCCTCGGAATCGAAGTATTCGGCCTGAGCATGGAAAGGGCCCATACGACCAGCCAATTCCAGGTTATAGGTATCGACCTCATCAGCCTGAACATCGGCATCACGCGTAGTATAACCCGCACCAAGATGAACAACGGCATCATTCGTTAGAATAGGCGCAAAGGTACCGCGGGCGGTTATCGCCGTATTGTTGAAGTCATCGCTACCGTCACCATCCGCTTCAAAATAACCGACACCGTAGGTCCAGTTACTCCCTTTCCCACTTAACTGAATACCGCCACTACGCCCAGGAGCATAACGCTCAGTCATGGCAGAACGCTCAAGCGCAGAGATGTCTTTCGAACTTGTTAGCGCTTCCAGGCCGAAAGGCTCTTTT
>JBDNIR010000365.1:0-6896 GCA_041688195.1 Marinobacter sp. | reverse complement strand
GTATAGGAGGGCGGCCGGGTGTCGCTGTAGACAAACAACATACCGGCCTTCTCATTCAGTGTCTGTCGGCCCATCAGGCCCTGTTGGCGTTGTTCGGATGAGCGAGCTACTTCGATAACAATCTCAATAGTCTGGGCATCATTAATCAGGCAAGCAGTCTCGGAATCGAATGACAGTTCATTGCTGTGGGCGCAACCTGCCAGCGCTTGCAGCAGCAGACCGGCCGCTATAACCCGTGGATGATGTAATAGCGTCATTATGTGGGCTCGCAGGTGATTTAACTACGCAGGCGATAGCCGGTTTTGAATATCCACCAGATTCCAGCCATACAGGCGAACAGGAAGAGCAGCGTCATGCCTACGCTGATGCCCACATGCACGTCCGAAACCCCGTAAAAGGCCCAGCGAAAGCCACTGATCAGGTAAACCACCGGATTAAACAGTGTGATGGTTTGCCAGATTTCGGGGAGCATATCGATGGAGTAGAAAGTGCCGCCAAGAAAGACCAAAGGTGTCACGATCATCAGCGGTATAATCTGGAGTTTCTCGAAACCGTCTGCCCAGATGCCGATAATGAAACCGAACAGGCTGAAGGTAACCGACGTGAGAACCAGGAAGGCAAACATCCATACCGGATGCAGAATGTCATAGGGCACAAACAGCCTGGCGGTAATCAGGATAATCAGACCCAGAATTACGGACTTGGTGGCCGCCGCGCCTACATAGCCAATGACCACTTCAATATACGAAACCGGCGCTGACAAAACCTCATAGATGGTTCCGGAGAACTTCGGCATGTAAATCCCGAAGGAGGCATTGGAAATGCTCTGCATCAGTAACGACAGCATGATCAGCCCCGGAATGATAAACGCACCGTAGCTGATGCCATCGATATCGCCCATGCGGGAGCCAATCGCGGAGCCAAACACGACAAAGTAGAGACAGGTCGATATCACGGGCGATGCAATACTTTGCATCAGGGTTCGCCACATGCGGGCCATTTCAAACTTGTAGATTGCCCGTATTCCGTGTGTGTTCATTGCTTTCTCCGATGAGGTTTTACAACCACTGCTGAGCTGGTTAGCCGCTGGCGGGATTATTCGTGCACAAGCCCGACGAAAATCTCTTCAAGAGAACTTTCCCGGGTCTGAAGATCTCTGAAATCAATACCTTGGTCGCCCAATTGCCGGAGCAGTCTCGCCACGCCTGCCTGCTCCTGTTGGGCATCAAAGGTGTAGACCAGTTCATAGCCGTCTTCAGACAAGACCAATGGTTCAAGCGCCAGGATGCCGGGTATCTTATCCAGCGGCGCCTGAAGTTGTAACCGAAGCTCTTTTTTGCCGAGCTTGGCCATAAGACGGTGGGTCTCTTCCACCAGGATAATCTCGCCTTCCCGAATCACACCGATGCGGTCCGCCATTTCTTCGGCTTCCTCGATGTAGTGGGTAGTCAGAATAATGGTGACGCCTTTATCTCGCAGGCCGCGGACCATGTTCCACATATCCCGGCGCAGCTCCACATCAACACCCGCAGTGGGTTCATCAAGAAACAGAATCTGAGGTTCATGGGACAAGGCCTTGGCAATCATTACCCGCCGCTTCATCCCGCCGGACAACGTCATAATGCGGTTGTTGCGTTTGTCCCAGAGCGACAGATCACGAAGTACTTTTTCCAGGTGAGCGGGGTCGGGACCTTTGCCAAACAGGCCGCGGCTGAACGCAACGGTGTCCCATACGGTTTCAAAGGCGTCGGTGTTGAGCTCCTGGGGAACCAGGCCTATTTTGGAGCGGGCCTGCCGGTAATCCTTGACGGTATCGTGGCCAGCTGCCAATACGCGGCCCTCGCTGAGGTTAACGATACCGCAGATAATACTGATCAGTGTGGTTTTCCCGGCTCCGTTTGGCCCGAGCAATGCAAAGATTTCCCCTCGCTTGATATCCAGGTTCACGTTTTTCAGGGCGTGAAATCCGCCTGCGTAGATCTTGCTTACATTTTGCACGGAGATATCTGGTTGCACGTTGGCATCCTGTTGGTAAGAAATCTTTAGCAGGTAGGCATAGTCTGCAAAGCGAGTCGACGGCGGATGAAGCGGGATAAACCGTCAATGCCGATATTCAGCATTGCCGTGATCAGGATCAACACCATAGCCCGATCAAACTGAATATTCTGGATCGAGCTGTCAATGTAAAACCCGAGGGTCGCGACACCCAGAATGCCCAGAATGGCCGTCTCCCGCATGATGATTTCCCAGCGGTAGAACAGGAACGCCAGGAATGAACGATACACACGGGGTACCAGTTCATAGCTGTAAAGGCTCAGGCCGCTCCCTGCGTCGGCCCTGAGTTTGATATCGTTGCTCTGACGACCAATCAGGTGGCCAATAATGCCTCCGTTGTGCAAGGCCAACGCAACCACGGCGGGCAGCATGGACGGCCCCCAGAGCTGGAGCAGGATATACGCCAGAATATACTCCGGTGTGGACCGTGCAATAACCAGCAGGATGTGTCCGGACGTGCGCCGCACCGGGCCACCGAAATGCGTTGATATCAATGGAAACGCAAGCAGAGCCAGCAGGCCCGTGAACACCAGCGCGATCTGGGTGAGAACCACAGTATTCCAGATCCCCGGTATTGCCTCATTCAGCATCAAGTCCCCAAACCAGACCCCAAGCTCTTCCAGGCCTTCGCCATTTCTGATCGGAGAGGGCACGATATCTTCGGTGAAAAACCGCGTTACGTTCCCCCATACAATCGGTAAACCGTCACCCAGGAAAAAAGGTGCACCAAATACATAGATCGGCAGCAATTTGGGTTTTACCCACAGGGGAATGGTCGCGATCAGGACATAGAACAGAATCAGCAGGGCGCCCGCTTCGGAGTAATGCCCCTGAGAGAAGGAACTCTCAAGATAGAAACCAATCGTGGGTAGCCCGACAAAGCCCAATATAGCGCTGGAGCGCATCCCGCACTCCAGACGGTAAGAAGTGTAGGTACGAATTCTGTCCCACACATCCGGCACCCTGGCGTATAGAAACATGGATATGGCACTTGTTCCCAGCGGCAAGATGTCTCTGGGCCCAGGATCGGCTTCCTCGAGAATTTCCGAATAAACCTTTGCGAAGATGCCGGAGTAAGGAATAGCAATGGCAAGCACGCCGGTGAGCGGATGAAAGCCAAAAAATTGCAAGAAAATGAGCGCCCAGAAAAGTTCATGGATAGCACGAATGAAAGCTGAAAAAAGTCGGACAACTCGCCACCGGTAGATCAGCGCGAGCAGAAAGCCACACGCACTCCCGAGGGCGACGCCGGTAAATGCAAATGCCACCGTTCGCAGAATGGCAGTTGCCAGGCCTTCGGTTGAAAAGAAATCAGGTGTTACAACTCCAAGGAAAAACCGGCCCAGATCCCGCCACGGGTTTATGGAAGTGATCGCAATATCCGACACCGCCAACGCAATAATCGCGATAGCAACAAACAGGAAGGTAGTACGAACGGTTGGGTAGGAGAACATGAATCGGCTCAGTACAACGGCAATATGTCGGTTTCAGACAGCCGGGAACTGGCTTCATCAAGAGCGATCTGACCATCCTGTATGCCAACGATTCTCTGGCAGTACCGTAAGGCCAGTTCGACATCGTGCAGAGCTATCACAGAGGTATCATAGGCTTCATTCAGGCGCGCCATAACAACATGGGCCATGGGGCCATCAAGCGCTGAGACAGGCTCATCTGCGAGCAACATAGTGCCATCCCGGTAGATTGCGCGAGCAATTGCCACCCGTTGCCGCTGGCCGCCTGAAAGACTCGCCACCGTTGCCCAGACTTTATCTGAAATACCCAGCTGGTCCAGCAATGGCTCAATGTCTGCACGCTCACGCTTGAAAGGGCGCATAAGCGTCACGAGGTTGTACCAGTTTGGATGTCGGTCAAGCCTGGCCATGTAGACGTTGTGGAATACCGGTAGAGCGTGGACGAGCCCCAGGTCCTGTGGAACCAGGGCGGAGGTCTCAGCAGATTGCTGATACAACAGTTTCATCAGCGTTGATTTACCGGCCCCACTCTTGCCCACCAGAGCCACCCGTTCACCGGGGGCAATAGCGAGGGAAAGCGGGCCGAGGACCCGCTCGCCACCAAAGGACGCTGTCACACCGGATAGCGTAATTGCCTGCATCAATCAAGAATTCCGATCTGCTCTGCAACATTGCTGATGGGTTCGTAATCGCTGTTGGACGCGGGGATGAACGACGAACGCGGGAAGCTTTCGAGGAGCGCTTTATCGTCGAGGCTGAGCAGGGCTTCGCGCACGCGGTCTTTGAAGCCAGCGCCAAACCGTTCGTTTACGTCACCACGGATTGTCCACTGATAATCAGGGTAGGGAGGCGTCTTCCAAATGATTTTTACGTCATCAGTATTGATGTTGCCATCTTCGAGTTCTTTCTCCCAGACCTGGAAATTCAACGCGCCAACCTGATAAGTGCCGGCTTCGACCAGGCGTAACGTGCGCGTATGGTTGCCACTGTAGCCAACCCTTGAAAACACCTCGTCAGGATCAGCATTGAACACCTCGCGGATGTAAAACTCCGGCATCAGCCGCCCCGAGGTTGAGCCTTTGGAGCCAAAGGTAAAGGTCTTGCCTTTGATATTCTCATTCAACTCGTCGGTGGCCTCAAGATCGGCGCTTTTGTGTGCAATAAAATACGTGCGGAAAGCTGCATCTTCCTCGCCCTGGGCTATTGCCTCGGAGCCCGGTACAAGACGCCTGGCCTGCACTCCGGACAGCCCGCCAAACCAGGCCAACTGAACCTGATTATTGCGAAAAGCTGAGATAGCGGCCGCGTAGGACTTCACCGGTATGTAGCGGACATCAACGCCAAGTTCCTCGGACAGATAGTCTGCAACACCCTGAAAACGTTCAACCAGCTTGGTTTCGTCTTCATCCGGGATGGCGGTAAACACAAAAGTTTCAGCCAGCACCGGCGTTGCTGACACCAATGCTATTAGTAGTGAAAACACAGTATTTCTGAGTAAGCGTGTAATCATTAAAGAATCCCTGCAGTGATCAATCTGATAGTGGCTATATCATGTCCAGATGAGAACATGATCAGACAGGATACTCTTAATCCTGTTTATGATGAACACTGATACGAAGAAGAGTTTGGTTTAGCTTTTGTTTTTAGGACAAAATTTACTATTTTTCGCCAGTTTGGCGTACAAGGTTTATACGACCGACTGATTTGCCCGGGAGCTGTGCTTTAATGCTGAATATTCTGATTGTGACGCCCGCTGAACCGAACTCCAAAGCCGGAAATCGCGCTACCGCTGAGCGCTGGAAAAATCTGCTGGAAGAGCTTGGGCACAGTGTTTCCATCATTACCCGGTATCGCGGGGAAGCTGCAGATATTATGGTTGCTTTACACACCTGGCGCAGCCATCAGGCTATTACGCAGTTCCGTGCCAGGCACCCAACGGTGCCTTTGATTGGTGTACTCACCGGAACGGACGTCTACAGCCCTCAATTCTGCAATGATCCGGCCACCCATGAGTCGATGGCATTGTCAGATGTACTGATCGGTTTGCACCGGATGGTGGCAGAGGACATCCCGGAACGGTTTCGTGCCAAGGTCCGGATCGTTCTGCAGTCGGCCGAAAAAACCGTTCAGACACATTGCCCCGCGACTGACACCTTTGATTGTTGTGTCATTGGCCACCTGCGGGATGAGAAAGACTCGCTGCGCGCGGCGTTGGCCGCCCGGCGTTTACCAACGGACTCGCGAATCCGGATAGTTCAGGCAGGCAAGCCCCACAACCAGGCTTGGCGGGCAATGGCTGAACAGGAGGCAAAGCTTAATCCCCGGTTCCGTTGGCTTGATGAGATTGACCAAACTGCAGTACGGTCGTTAATGACGACGAGCCAGGTCATGGTAATCAGCTCCCGAATGGAAGGCGGCGCCAACGTGGTGTCCGAAGCCTGCCGGGCAGGACTGCCGATCATCGCTTCAGACATTGCCGGCAACCGTGGACTGCTGGGAGATTCCTATCCTGGCTACTATCCTGTTGAGGACGAGCGGGCGCTGGCGAGTTTGCTACTCAGGGCCGAACGTGACGCTGATTTCCTGGCCGAGCTTCGGAGCAAGGTTGCCCAGCTCGCCGGAGACTTCACTCCGGCCGCGGAACAGACCGCGCTGGCGGTGGCCATTGACTATGCCTTTAACAGAATAGGCTCGATTGCATCCCCCTGAGGCACGATCCGACCAATGATGGCCGTGTGGGGATAGCCAATTGATTTGAGCTCCGCCACGCAGGCATCGGCCTTGTCTGCCGCTACGCTTGCCAGCAAACCACCGGCCGTCTGGGGGTCAAAAATCAGCGGGTATCTGGGATGCTTGATCCACTCTTCCTGATTCCGGATGCCCCGGCGAAGGCGGATGTTTGCGGGTTGAAGCGAACTGAGAATGCCAGCTGCTGCTGTTTCTTCTGCCCCGGGCAGTACCGGGATGGAACCCAGGTTCAACTCGGCATCCACGCCAGATGGTCGCGTCATTTCAACCAAATGACCAAGCAGGCCAAACCCGGTTACGTCGGTACAGGCTTCTGACCCATAACGCCGCAAACAGCGAGCGCCGTCCAGGTTCGACTGCATCATCGAGGTCAGGGCGCTGTCAATCCATCGCCCGCGAGCCGCAAGTTTGGCGTGCGCCGCAAACAGGGTGCCGGTGCCAATTGGCTTGGTCAGAATCAGCACATCGCCTGCTTTAAGACCGCCCTTGCTCATTATTTGCTTCGGGTCAATCAGACCGTTTACCGCAAACCCGAGCGCCAGTTCCCGGCCTTCGCCGGTGTGGCCTCCGACCAGGGCGCAACCCGCTTCGTTCAGGACTTCGACCGCGCCGCTCATCATC
>JBDNIR010000364.1:0-3252 GCA_041688195.1 Marinobacter sp. | reverse complement strand
CTTCCTGAGCCTTCTGCATCTCTTCCTGCATTTTCTGGGCTTTTTTCATCAAGTCACCCATGCCGTTCATCTCTCGATACTCCTCTCTCTGAAGACTGATATTTGATGGCTGTTCACTAAGGCGCCTCTGAACAACTCCCTAATTATACGCTTACCGCAAACGTTCAGGCCGGCCGTATGCTGTCTTCGACTACCCTGCCTTCAAAACGTTCCACGATAGACTGGATCAACGGGTCGGCGCGCACCGCGTCCTCTGCGGCTTGCTGCTGAGCAACCCGCGCCTGCTCTTCCCAGATTGCCGGGGTATTGTCACCGGCATTGCCTTCTTCGATAGTCAGCTTTATGCCATCACCGAAACGAGTCACCAAAGCTTCTTTTATGCGGTCCTGATGGCGATCTGTCAGCAGTCGGGCGTGCCCCTCGTCGATTGTCAGGGTAATCAGATCGCCTGCTTTGTGAAACGCCGAGTGGCTGGCCAGGTTGCCGGGCATACCCACGATCTCAAGAGAGCGAAAATCCCTTGGCCAATGGAAGTCACTGTTGTCCGAACCAGCCTTTTGCGCTGCCGGTGCCGGCTCATCTTCTTGGTCCGTAACCTGGCTATCCGCGTAGGCGTCCAGTTCTGCGTACTCGGGATTCACCGACTCAACTGAAGGCTCGGGTTCAGGCTCGGGTTCAGGTTCAGGCTCGGGCAGAGGCTCCGGCTCTGATATCGGCTCAGACTCCAGTTCAGGTTCCGGCTCAGATACTGGCTCAGATACTGGTTCAGATACTGGTTCAGATACTGGTTCAGGCTCAGGCTCTGGTGCTGGACTGACCTTACCGGATGATGACGCGGCCGGGGGCTCGCCCCTGCCTGTGCCAGGCCGAAACGCCAGCATCCGAAGCAGGGTCATCTCAAAGCCCATGCGGGCATCCGGCGTAATAGTGAGATCTTTCCGACCCATCAGCGCGGCCTGGTAAAACAGCTGGGCGTCTTCCGCACTCAATTGTCGCGCCAGGGTCTGAACCTGCTCGGCATCACCCAGAGAGTTGTCAGCACTGCCAGGAATCACCTGTTCCATGGTAACGCGATGAAACAGTGACAGCAGATCCGCCAATATCGCCCCGTAATCCGGGGCAAAATCAGAGATCCGTCGAATTTCCGATAATAAGGCTGGCCCGTCGTTCTGTACCAGAGCCTTGATCAGTTGTTCGATATCCCGCTGGTCGATAGTGCCCAGCATGCTGCTGACATCGCTCGCTGCCAGCTTCTGGTTACCGAACGCGATGGCCTGATCAGTCAGGCTAAGGGCATCCCGCATACTGCCATCTGCTGCTCTGGCGAGCAGCCACAAGGCCGGGTCATCAAAAGGGATGTGTTCTTCGGTCAATACGTGACGCAGGTGGCCCGCAATGTGTTGCGGTGTCATGCGTTTCAGATTGAACTGCAGACAGCGGGATAAAACAGTGACCGGGAGCTTCTGGGGATCCGTCGTCGCCAGCAGGAACTTGACGTGCTCCGGCGGCTCTTCGAGGGTTTTCAGAAACGCATTGAAAGACTGATTGGTGAGCATGTGCACTTCATCAATCAGGTAAACCTTGAAGCGGCCACGAGACGGCGCGTACTGGACGTTGTCTGTCAGCTCCCGCATATCATCGACGCCGGTCCGCGAGGCCGCATCAATTTCGATCAGATCAACAAACCGGCCTTCCTGCAGTTCGACACAGCTGGAGCAAACACCACACGGCCTGGGGGTTATACCGGTTTCGCAGTTCAGGCAGCGTGCCAACAAACGTCCAATCGTGGTTTTACCGACACCCCGAGTGCCGGTAAACAGGTACGCGTGGTGCAAGCGCTGATGCTCCAGGGCATGCACAAGTGCCTGCAGGACATGTTCCTGTCCGACCATGTCTTCAAATGTCTGGGGGCGCCATTTTCTGGCGAGTACCTGATAGCTCATGATGTGCGTCAACTGCGGCTGTAAACAGGTCTAACCTTAGCACGGACCGCCCCGCAGAAGAAGCCGGATGGAAAGGCGAAAAATGGCCGGACAATATCTAGAATTCTGATCAGGAAAATACTTTAATAGTTTGATAAATAGGATTTAAAATTCAGGCGGGAAATTCTGGGGGTGGCCCCACCAGCAACACTCCGGCACACAATTCCACCGCTTCGGCTGCTCCCTTCCGGGTCTGACCGGGTTCACGATTTCATGTTGCGGAGGCACCAGCGGAGCCACCATAACGTTCACACCCACTCGGTGGGATGCGGCGCGCATAGTAGCAGGCGACGGGGGCGGCATCAATCCCAAAACCAACGCTCCGCTGATTTCTCCACGGGATTCAAAGCGGAATGGGCACTTCGTCCTGTCGCAGCCAGCACGCCACACTGTACCGGGTACGCTGGGCCGTCAGAACTTCGTGGGGCATTTCCTCACTCATGAACAGCACCATTCTGCCTGCTTCTGGCAACACAGACCCGCAAATTTCCTTTGGAGAATCCCGGTTGAACAAACGCAACGCGCCACCGTCCCAGGGCTGCCATTGATCATTCAGATACAACACCATGCTGACGATCCGGGACCGCCTACCCTTGAAGCTATCAATGTGCCGCCGGTAAAAGTCGCCCGGCTCATAGCTTGCGTAATGGGCCTCAAATCGATTCAACCCGAGGAACAGCAACCTGTTCAGATCAACACGCACCCGTTCAAAAAACTGAAAGAGCGCCGCCTGCGGCCCGGTATCGCCCTTGAGCCAGACGATACGGTCGCGGCGGACCGAGCGGTCCGGGGAATGATCTGCCCCCCGCCCGATACCTGCCTCTTTCATAACGCCCGCTTGATGAAGCAGCTCAACCTCAGCCTTCAAGGCCATAATCAGCTCAGGCGGTAAATATTCAAACACCAAAAAGTTCGCCCAACCGTACTCAGTGAGATCATTGCAGACCTGCTCCATGGCCCCCTCAATGCCCTTAAGGTCTATGGCAGACACATGCGAGCCGGGCCGGCCAGAGGCCACTGAGAACACGGGTAAGTCACTGACATCCATCTTGGATAATGTATTCCTGCGAAGGGGCCAAATGTGCGATTTTTACATGATGGACGATTTATCGGACAACTGCAGTATTATCCTCCTGATGCGAAAAATAATCGCAACCGGCGCCGGCAAACCCCGGATCAACCTCCGCGCTTTGCTGGACGATAGGCTTGTTTTGCGATATTGGTACAGGCACATTCGACCTCTCACGGATTCGCCCCTGTAGGAGCGGTT
>JBDNIR010000363.1:0-1475 GCA_041688195.1 Marinobacter sp. | reverse complement strand
GGCTTGACGCGTACCTTGACGTTGTAGTCGATGACTCGTTTTACAGCGACCAGAACCTTCATAGATTCCTCGTTCTTCTACAATGGGTTTGATGACACGCAATTAAATTGCCCGTTAGCCTCCCGCAGGTGGCTATTCGTTATCTTCCTAACTGCCGTTCTGTCAGTTAATATTTATACCAACTGGCCGTTAATCAACAGCTTTTCTATCCTGGCCCCATGCTAAGGAAATGAGCACTCTCATCCTTGGGCGCCATAATACTGAAGGCAAAGCCTAATTGGGTCAATAGCCCCGGCGGACGCGTGAGCGCTGCATCCAGGGTCATTGGCCTAACTCTTGACGGCCTCCGCCCACCGAGACGATATTATAAATCGCCTCACGTGTTGAGCTATGCGCAGAACCAAGCATACCACTCTGCCAAACCGCCAGAGTGCACTGCTGGCCTTAATTTCTTCCAAACATGGCGGCTACACAGGGTGGTTACAATGCCAAAGGATAGGAGCAATTTCAAACAAACGTTTGTTTGATTTCCGGAATATTATACCCTTGTCTATTAATGAATCAGCCGTTCGTGGGGCTTTCATTGTCGTTTCAGACCTTTAAGTCCGCTATTATAGGAGTCTTATTCGAGAGAACAGGATCAATCAGCGTCACTTCCACTGAGCTGCACAACAACAGCCGCCGGTCAGTGCCGAGATCCTTATAGCCACCAAGAAATTTGAGGAGACCAACGTGGAACGCGAATCGATGGAATTTGATGTTCTGATTGTCGGCGGCGGGCCGGCCGGCTTATCGGCCGCCTGTCGTATCATGCAATTGGCGCAGGAAGCCGGCGAAGAGAAGACTGTTTGCGTCGTCGAAAAAGGCTCTGAGATTGGCGCCCACATTCTGGCCGGTACCGTGTTTGAGCCAACCGCTCTGAACGAACTTTTTCCGGATTGGAAAGGGAAAGGTGCGCCGCTGAACACCCCTGTAACCCGGGACGACATCTTTGTTCTGCGCGGCGAGGAATCTGCCATCAAGGTGCCGGGAGCGTTCGTTCCCAAAAGCATGCATAACCATGGCAACTACATCATCAGCCTGGGTAACCTTTGTCGCTGGCTGGCGGAACAGGCCGAGAGTATGGGTGTAGAGGTTTATCCTGGCTTCGCGGCGGCGGAAACCATCATTGAAGATGGTCAGGTAAAAGGGATCATCACCGGTGACATGGGTGTCGCCCGGGATGGCAGCAAAAAAGACGGCTATATGCCGGGCATGGAATTGCGCGCTAAATATACTTTGTTCACCGAGGGCTGCCACGGTCACCTGGGCAAACAGCTGATTCGGGATTTCAAGCTGGATGAGGGCAAAGACCCCCAGCACTACGGCATCGGCATCAAAGAATTGTGGGACATCGATCCGGCCAAACATGAACCAGGTCTGGTAGTCCACACCACAGGCTGGCCACTAACGGAAACTGGCTCTACCGGTGGCTC
>JBDNIR010000362.1:0-3156 GCA_041688195.1 Marinobacter sp. | reverse complement strand
CGGCAGCATGATCACCGTTGCCATTGGAAGCGGAATCACCAGTGCCATTAAAGGTACCGCAAGAACCCCGGCGCCACCCGCAAACCCCGACTTGGAAATACCGGTGATGATCACGCCCAAAACGGCCAGCAACCAGAATAGCGGAGAATCAAAGGGTGCGGACATTGCGAAACGTCTCCTGGCACGAGCGTAAAGGCTTCGTCAGTTCAAAAGGGGGGCGTATCGTGAGTGATGGTAAGAGATTTGTCTATTACAGTCTCCGATGGTTACTCTTGGAGACCACAACTCTCTGACAGGTTAGCAAATGATGGCTGAAACGCCGGTTAAACCGTTCACTTTCCGTTTTCGTGTCCGCTATGGCGAATGTGATGCCCAGGGCGTGGTCTTCAACGCCCGCTACGCGGATTTTGTCGATATTACCGTCAACGAATATATCCGGACCTTGTTCGGGGATTACCAGAATATGCTGGCTCAGGATCTGGACGTCCAGGTTGTGAGCCTGACAGTGAACTGGAAGGCGCCCGCTAAATTTGACGATGTGCTGGAAGCGCGGCTGATTCCGGGCCGGGTAGGCAATACCTCGTTTTCGCTACACCTTGAATTTTTCCGTTACGGCGAGTCCGATCTGGTGGTAGATGCGGATATAACCTACGTGCTGATCCGCCCATCTGAAATGGTAAAAACAGCTATTTCGGATCAGGTCCGGGCGCTGCTTGAACAGGGCGGGCCCGGGGTCGTGATCAGTCACGCCGGTGAGAAAACCCACCTATGACTCCTGAGCAGCCTGATCTCCAGCATGGGCCCCTGGTGATCAGACGCTGAATTGCTCGACCTGGGTACGAAGTTCCTCGCCCAACCGTGCCAGTTGATTCGCAGAGCCGGATACCTGGCTGGCAGAGGCGGCTGACTGGTCGCTGATATCACGGATAAGCGTAATATTCCGGTTAATATCATCCGCCACTGACGTCTGCTGTTCCGCCGCCGTCGCGATCTGACTGTTCAGATCTCGGATCGACCCGACAGATTGGGCTATGGCGAGAATGGTTTCACCGGTAGCACGGGCGCTGTCAAGGGTATGACTGGCCAGCTTGCTGCTGGACTCCATAGTGGTGAAAGAAGCTTCGGCACTGCTAACCAGACGCGTGACCAGCCCTTCGATTTCGATGGCAGAGGTTTGTGTTCGTTTGGCAAGTGACCGGACCTCGTCGGCCACCACAGCAAAACCGCGGCCCTGTTCACCAGCGCGAGCGGCTTCTATCGCGGCATTCAGGGCCAGCAGATTGGTTTGCTCGGCGACGGATTTGATGACATCCAGCACTGAGCCAATGTTGCGGGTTTCTGCCTGCAGTTCGCCGATTTGGGTACGGGCAGTTTCCACTTCTTCGGCCAGTTGGTTGACAAACGACAGCGTACCCTCGACGGCCTGTTCGCCGGTTTTTGCTTTTTCGCTGGATTGACCTGCGGCTGAAAAGGCGCTTTCCGCACTGCGGGCCACCTCGTTGACGGTGGCAACCATTTCATTCATTGCTGTTGCAACCTGATCCGTCTGATCCCGCTGCTGACTAACTCCGAGGCTGCTCTGTTCGGTTACGGTTGAAAGCTCCTCCGCTGCCGCCGCAATGTTATTGGCCCCGTTGTTGATGCCCACCACCAGGCCCCGCAGATTAGTCGTCATATGCCCAAGTGCTTTTAGCAGTTGCCCGAATTCGTCATGACGGTCGGTTGTCACTTCCGTTCGCAGGTCACCTGCTGCCACCCTTTGGGCGGCGGAAACCGCCTCCCGAACGGGTACAGAAATACTCCGGGTGAGGCGCCACGCGAGCAGAATGCCAAGAACAATAACTATGGCGGTGGTCGCCATAATGAGCGTCATGGCATCGCTGCGATCCTCAACCATCCGGCCAAGCTGGATTTCCCTCAGGCTGGTGGCGGCCATGATACCGGCATTCGCCAGGGTGTTCAGAGCGTCCTCTGTTTCAGCGGCTTGTTCAACCGCCAACACAGTGGACTGGAAGGCGTCCAGGTAACTTTGAAACAGATCAACAACGGACTGCCTCATATCCGGGTCGAGTGACGAGGATTCAATCACTCTAAAGGCCCGGCTGGCGGTGTTCTCAATAGTCATAACGACGCTGTTCTGGTTATCAATCAGAAAGCTGCGTTCATCACGCCGGATCTGACGGAGTAGGGAGTCGACGGCAAAGAGGTCCTCCTCAATAGCGAGCCGGCCCTCCAGCGCCCACCCCCTGGTTTCAAGTTCGGTGATCGCTGTTTGCCGCGCTGCAACTCGTGAGGCGAGCTCATCGAGCCGGTTCAGATACTGGCGCGTGTTGTCGCTGACTGTTGTGACCAGAGTAAGGTTCGTGGCGATTACCAACTGCCCGGCCAGCGTTTGTGTGCCTTCAATCACAGTGCTTATCTGGGATTTGGCGCTTTCAAGATAGTCGGGGTCGCCGGTCAGCAGGAAGCTTTTTTCCTTCGAGAGCGCATCAAGCAGGGCGGTTTCGATGGTGCTGGTAGTCGCCACAATGCTAGAGCGCTGGTGGTAGCTGTTGAGCGCCTGGGAGCCGGCCAGACCGATCAGTAAGGACAACAGAATCAGCACAGCGAATCCGGCGGATAGCTTTATGCCGATGGAGAGATCGGTATACAGGGACAACAGTCTCATAGTGTACTTCCCAATAATCATGAGATCGGAGCGTGTAGCAGCAAAGGTGTGCCGTCGTCGCCGCGGAATGTCCGGGCCGGGGTGCCAGTCAGTTTCTCGTCTGGTTAATTCCTCGATAGGTCAGGGAATTAGCCAGACAGGGCACTAGTATTAAAGTCTGGTAATGGAGAGTTGTAAAGTAATCGGTCAGATTCCTTTGCCTTTTTGAGATAAATCAAGCCGCTTTTTGATTACCCCAAATACTGGGCCGGGCGGACCTGATCGGCAACGACCACCGCCGGGGATTTGTGCTGAAACACATCCCTGGTGCATTATTAACGCAATCTAACGCAGATTGGCCGGGGAGCTTTTCATACATGTTGTTGACTAAACACGCTGAACGCAACTGGAGCACCACACCGTTTGAAGGCATCGAGCGCAACCTGTTGCGCAACAGCGAGGGGGGCGGGAGAACGTCGTTTGTCCGTATGGCTCAGGGAGCCAAATTT